>JANXWM010000249.1 GCA_025351145.1 Chitinophagaceae bacterium | reverse complement strand
TCCTCAACACTGTTCGGTTCAAAGTCCCGCAGGTATTCTTCTGGTATTAATATCTTTAATACCTCTTCATTAAATGATAATTGTTTCTTGTTCGGCATTACGCTAAGTTACTCTTAGCACCTCAAAGTATTAATTAGCCCTATCTTACCTCACTATTAATATATCCTTGTAATCGTTAGCCCCCTTGTACTTAACAAGAAAGAGTCAATAAGTTCCTCGCTTCAGTAAAAGCTCAATCCCCAATCCAACCGTACAAGAGTGTGCAGCCGTCATGCTGAACTCGTTTCAGCATCTCCTGGCAAAATAATTTATGTACTTCAAGAGACCCTGATCCGCCGCGGCGGACAGGGTGACGTTCAATCCTCGCTTCGGTAAAAGCTCAATTCCCAATCCAACCGTACAAGAGTGCGACGCAACGAAGCCTCATAGAATTACCATAGCCAGGTCCAAAAAAAATTACATTCTTTTCTTGTAATTAAATATTGCCCAGCCATTGAGTACGATGGCGAAACCAAACATAATGAGCAACTGTTTGCTGATGTCTTTCAGCGTGCTTCCTTTGATTACTACCATTCTTATTACTTCAATAAAATAAGCAATGGGATTAAATTTAGTGATCCATTTTGCCCATTCCGGCATGCTGTCAATTGATGTATATAAACCGCCGAGGAGTATAAAGATCATCATAAGAAAAAATGAAATGAGCATAGCCTGCTGCTGTGTATTTGCATAAGTTGAAACCAGCAAACCCAGGCCCAGTAAGGCTAAGAGATATACCATAGCAAATGCATAAATGGTTACAAAACTGCCGAGCGGTATAATGCCATACACGATGCGTGCCACACCAAAACCAAGTGTGAGCACTACGAGGCCGAGTATCCAGAAGGGAATTAATTTGCCGAGTATGAAATGGTGTTTGCGTATGGGTGTTACATTTATTTGTTCTATAGTGCCAACTTCTTTTTCTTTAACTATGTTGAGCGACGTCATGAATGCACCTACCATCGTAAGCAGAACGGCGAGTATGCCGGGCACCATAAACAACTGGTAATTCATGTGCGGGTTATACCAATCGGAGTAAGTAATATCTATGCGTGGCTGATCGTTGAAACGCGGCATTTGTATCCACTCAGTGCGAATATCCTGGTTATAATTTCTAATGATATTTTGCAGGTATGCAGAACCAAGATTTGCCCTTGTTCCATTGATGGCATTCACGGCCATAAACAGTGGTGCTTCATTTTCCTTTACAATCGTGCGTTCAAACTGTGCAGGAATTTCGAGAATAATATCTGCTTCATCTTTCTCAACGAGTTTCATTTCTTCGTTATACGAATTACTTACACCAGTCAATTGAAAATATCCTGATGCAGTTATTTTATTGATCATCTGCTGGGTGTAAGAAGAATGGTCATGATCAACAATGGCAAGCTTTATATTCTTTACTTCGTAGTTTGCTGCAAGCGGTAATAAAATTAATTGTATAACTGGCATCATCAGTATCATGCGCACAATAGCTGGGTCGCGGAATATTTGCCTGAACTCTTTTTGCAATAAAAATTTTAATGTTCGCATATTATTTATTTACGCCAGCCGCACGTTATATTTTTTAATACTTACCGTGAGTAAGAAAACCGTCATGCCTGTTAATATCAATACTTCACGCCAGATTGCTTCAATACCAAGGCCTTTTATCATTACAGATTTTACGATATAATAATACCATTTTGCAGGAACCAGATTTGATATTACCTGCATAGGTATGGGCATGTTTTCAATAGGGAACATAAAGCCGCTGAACAACAAGGTTGGCATAAACAAACCCATCAAAGAAATAAGCATGGCCGTTTGCTGCGAAGCAGTAAAAGAAGAAATTAATAAACCGAGCGACAATGATGTAATGATAAATAATATACTCGTAAACATAAGCAGTGCAAGGCTGCCCGCAATTGGCACATCAAGGACATATACACTGAGCAATAAAATGCTGATGATATTTACAATTGACAACAACAAATAAGGAACGGCTTTTGCAAGAATAACCATGATGGGTTTTAGTGGCGAAACAAGCAGCACTTCCATGGTGCCCGTTTCTTTTTCTTTTACAATTGCAATGGATGTCATCATCGTGCAAACAAGCATTAATATCATGGCCATTACACCCGGCACAAAGTTGTAAGCGCCTTTCTGCTGCGGGTTGTAGAGCATGCGTGTTTGCGTGGTAATGGTATAAGGCAGTTTTGTTTCGCCCATTAATTCATCCTGGTAATCGTTTATTATTGCACTCGCATAATTGATCAATGTGGTGGCTGTGTTTGGGTCCGATGCATCTGCAATTAACTGTACCTGCACACTGTTTGAATGCAGCAATGATTCACGAAAATGTTCGGGAAAAATGATCACCATTTTTGTATCGCCTTTTCTAAATGATGCATCAATATCGCTGCTGCTTTTAAGGTTCTCCACAAGATCAAAATACTGGCTTGCACTAATGCGTTCGCTAAGTTTTGCAGTGGCTTCATCTTTCGATAAATCGAGTATACCGATCTTCGAATTCTTTACTTCGTTGGTCAATGCAAAACCAAAGATCATTACCTGCATAATGGGCATTCCAAAGAGTATGAGCAGCGTTCTTCTGTCCCGCCAAATATGGAAGAATTCTTTTTTAACGAATATGAAAAATTGTTTCATAAGCCCCTATCCCCTAAAGGGGAATTTAAATTTTATAAACATTTTTTTGAGCCAAACTTTTGAATCTCTATTTATCGTTCCTTGCGTCGCACACTTGTACGTTCGGATTATGAATCGTCATTGCGAGGTCTCCGAAGCAATCTCCTGTCGTGCGTTCTACAAGTTATTTATGTTATGCCAGGAGATTGCTTCGTCGTTCCTCCTCGCAATGACGATCAATCCGCCTGCCTTACCGCTTTCCTCGCCAATTGTAAAAACACTTCATCCATAGATGCTGTATTAAATTGTTTCTTCAAATTCGTAGGGGTATCCAATGCTTCAATTCTGCCATCCACCATAATGGATACGCGGTTACAATATTCTGCTTCGTCCATATAATGCGTAGTAACAAAAACGGTTGTTCCATTTTGCGCGGCCTGGTAAATCATTTCCCAAAACTCCCTTCGTGTAACTGGATCAACGCCTCCGGTTGGTTCATCTAAAAAGACGATAGCAGGCTCATGAAAGATGGCAACAGAAAAGGCCAGCTTTTGTTTCCATCCCAATGGCAGTGATTTTACTAATTTATTTTGCTCTGCTTCCATGTGCAGGTCAGCCAAAACCTGCTGTGATTTTTCTTTAATACGCTTTTCAGTTAGGCCGTAAATGCCGCCATAGAAGCGCATGTTTTCTTTTACGGTAAGATCTTCGTACAAAGAAAATTTCTGGCTCATGTAGCCAATGTTCTTTTTTATCTTTTCTGATTCTTTATATACATCAAAGCCTGCTACAGTAGCTTCTCCCGAAGTTGGTAAACTCAAACCGCAAAGCATGCGCATAGCAGTAGTTTTCCCTGCGCCATTCGCACCGAGGAAACCAAATATTTCGCCTTTACTCACTTCAAAACTTATTGCATTTACGGCAATGAAGTCTGCGAATTTTTTAGTGAGTGCTTTGGCTGTTATAACTTTTTCATCTGTCATGTTATAATATTCTGTTGCTGATGATTTACTTACTGATTGCGCATTAATTCTATAAAGCAGTCTTCAATATTTGCCGATGCAGGGTTTAATTCCACATCCTTAAAACCATGTGCTGCTACATATTGCTGCACTTCACTTTTTGTGTTGTTATTTTTTAAAACCACGTGATGGTATTCGCCAAACGGATATATATTTTCAACTTCGTTACATTCTCTTAAAGACTGTAATAAAGCATACATATTGTCTGTCTTTACAGCAATTAATTGCTTGTTGAATTGCTGCGTTATTTTTTGTGGTGTATCAATGGATAGCATAGAACCATTTTGTAATAAAACAACACGGTCGCACAGGCTTGCTTCATCCATGTAGGGTGTGGAAACAAGAATAGTAATGCCTTGTGTTTTTAATTGTTTCAGCATTTCCCAAAACTCTTTTCTTGATACCGCATCCACACCTGTTGTGGGCTCATCAAGAAACAAGACTGTCGGGCGGTGAATCAATGCGCAACACAGCGCCAGCTTTTGTTTCATACCACCTGATAATTTTCCTGCCCTTCTTGTTTTGAATGGTTCTATCTGCACATAAATATCTTTGATAAGATCATAATTTTCTTTGATACTGGTGTTGAAAATGGTTGCAAAAAATTCTAAATTTTCTTCTACTGACAGATCCTGGTAGAGCGAAAACTTACCGGGCATATAGCCTATTTGTTTGCGGATTTGTTTGTAGTCTTTTACGGTGTCAAAACCTTCAACTGTGGCTATGCCACTGTCTGCAATAAGTAAGGTGGTCATGATTCTGAACAGCGAAGTTTTGCCTGCACCATCCGGGCCGATAACGCCAAACAATTCTCCTTTATCCACTTGAAAAGAAATATTGTTTAACGCCTTTACAACACTCTTTTTTTCGGCAGGATAAGTCTTGATGATATTGCTAACTTTTACAGATGCCATGTAATTTTTATTGTTCAATTTATTAGCGTCATTGCGAGGCTTCCGAGGCAATCTCTTATCGTGCGTTATACCCGTTATTTATGTTATGCCATGAGATTGCTTCGTTCTTCGCAAAGACGGGCTCTCTTTACTTCGATCTGCGCTTCGGTAAAAGCTGCGTTACATTCTTTTGTACAAGTGTGCGACGCAAGGAACGCTTCACAAAGAACTAAAGGCTGGGTCAAAAAACCTATTCATTATTACTTCAATGTTTGCCGGGAGATTGCTTCGGAGGCCTCGCAATGACGTATGTTGATTCAAAAATTATTTATTGTTTAAAGCCACTTCGCCATACATGCCGATTTTTAGGTAGCCATCATTTTTTACATCGATCTTGATGGCATACACAAGATTGGCGCGTTCATCTTTTGTTTGTATGGTTTTTGGCGTAAACTCTGCCTTATCAGATATCCATGAAATAGTGCCCGTATAAGTTTTGTAATCTTTTGCGCCATTATCAACCATTACTTTTACCGGCTGGTTTAATTTGATTTGCGAAAGCTGATCGCCGGTGATGTATGCACGTAATTTGAGTGTGGAGAGATCGGCGATTTTATAGAGCGCTTTGCCTGCTGCTGTTACTTCTCCGGCCTGCGCATACTTTGTAAGCACCATGCCGCTGAGCGGATTAATGACATTCGATCTTTGCAATTGATCCTGCAATTGTGCTACACGTTTTTGCAATGATGGCTGCTCG
The DNA here is from genome assembly GCA_025351145.1 of Chitinophagaceae bacterium. Taxonomy (GTDB): domain Bacteria; phylum Bacteroidota; class Bacteroidia; order Chitinophagales; family Chitinophagaceae; genus Limnovirga. The sequence continues at coordinate 4,529 of JANXWM010000249.1, read as the reverse complement.
CTGAGAATGCTCCTGTTCTGTGTGGAAGTATTGTTGAGCTGTACTTTTATTTGCTGTGTGGTTACATCCATTTGTTTTTTTATTACATCAATTTGCGTGTTGATATCATCCAATTGTTTTGGTGTGGCAGCATCGGCTTTTATAAGATTCTCTGTTCTGTTTTTTTCTCTTTCCCAGCTTGCAAGCTGCGCCTGCTGAACAGTGATTTGTTCCTGCAATAATTTTACCTGGGGTGCAACATCTGTGGTCTTTTCTTTTAATGCGCCGATGCTTGCTTCCACCTGTTCTTTCTGCAATTCAAGATTGGATGCATCGATGACTGCGGCGATAAACCCTTTTGATAACGTATCGCCTTCTTTAAGATTCAATTGCAGAATGCGGCCATTTGATTCGGATGATACAATTACTTCATCCGCTTCGAATGTCCCAGAGCCATCAGAGGTACTTTTGCTGGTATTACAAGATGCCATTAAATTAGCCGCAGCGAACAAATAAAAAATGCGTTTCATATATAAAGTTTATAGTTTTCCTAAAATGTTTAAGTAATTAATTTTTGCCTGCAGCAACTGAAGTTGATGAGTGATTAGTGAGAGCCTTGCCTGGTCTTCTGCATTTACTTCACGCAGGTAATCATTTGCGGTGATGACACCATTTTCTAATTGCGCATTGGAGGCAGTTTTTACCTGTGCCCTTACATCAATAATCTTATTGTCAACGGCTATCAGGTCTTTCAATTTATCCATTTCATTTTTCTGCTGAACGAGTTGGGTACTGGTGTTCAGGAGAAATACATCTTTCTGTACATTCACTACCTGCTGACTAATCTCATTAATCTGGCGTTCTTTTTTAGCAGTGTATAATCCGCCCAATGACCAGCTTAATTTTAAGCCGCCGATATAATAAAAATTAAAATCATTTTGTAAAACATTCAGCCCCGGTCTGCCATAACCGCCCTGAGCAAAAACACTTGTCTTTGGCCTGTTCTTTACACTGATCATTTTATCCTGAATGGATAATAAACTATCCTGGTAATGGTAGAGTTGCAGCTCAGGGCGCTGAACATCCGCTTCTGCAACTTCATTCACCGTTGGCATAATCAATCGTGCGTCAGAAGAAAGTGCTTTTCCAATAAAAAGCTGCATTACATCAAGCAGCGATTTTCGGTTGGCTTTTAATTCTATCAGGCGTTGGTCATTCTTTAGTATCTCTGCATCGAGCACCAGTTTGTTCGATTGAAAAGCTGTGCCATTTGCCACCTGCGCTTTTACTTTATTTAAACCGAGTTCAATATCTTTTCGCTGTAAACCTGTCTGCGTTATCTGTTGATCTAATAATATTGTTCCAAGGAATAACTGGTTGACGCGGTCTTTCAATTTGTATAATTCCACTTCTGTTTTCTGGTCTTCTACAAGACTGTTTACCTGTTGAATTTCTTTTTGTGTTTTAGCTAAGCCGCCATCGTATAAAAGCTGGTTAATATCTGCCAGTAACTTGTACTGGTCTTTTGCTAATAAAGGCGTTTCAAAACCCGGTAATGAAATGGGAATTGAAGTTACTTCTGATTGATAAGTTGCCTGCCCGCTTAAGGTAACCTGTGGCAAAAAAGATTTATTGATATTATCAATTGTAAGAAATGCAGAGCGGTTGATAAGGTCTTTTTGTTTGAGCAGTGGATAGTTTTCTCTTGCATAGGAATAAGCACTGTCAAGCGTAAGCTGCGTGATGTTTTCTGCTGCGGTTTGCTTTGAGAAAAAGAAGATCGCTATTAGTAAGAAAGCTTTCACCAACCTGTTTAACCATTTAGTTAATACGTGCATAAAAAAATTATTTTTTTATTGAATCAATTATAAAATTGGCAATTTCTGTTTTGCGTTGTTCCATTAAATAGCGGAACTGCAGATCATCCACATGCATTACAATCTGCAGCATTGGTTTACTGATAAACGGGAACACACACATTGACATCATGTTCATTACAAGATGAACGGGACTGATCGGTTTAATAATTCCTTTCTTAACCTCGCTGTCGATCTGTTTAACAAGCAAACTAAAATCCGGAGGCTTTGCACCAAACATTTTTGCATGAAAATTAGCAGGCTGCTTGTTGATCTCATTCAGTACGAATAGAGGCAGGTAAGGGTTTTCGATAACAATCTCTAAATATTCCCTTGTAAATTTTCTTATCTTGTCGAACAGTGAAATGTCTTCTGAAATAATGGCAACCATCTTTGGAAAAAGATTAGATGCAGCTTCTTTAAAGATCACTTCGAACAGTTTATCCTTGCTCCTGAAATAATAATGCAGCATGGCTTTATTAATACCTGCTTCATCTGCAATGTCCTGCATACGGGCACCAGAAAGCCCTTTATGCATGAACACTTTTTTAGCAGCTTCTAAAATCCTTTGCTCTGCACCTGCTTCTTTTGAATTTTTAACCATTAAATTTAACCATTTGGTTAACAAAGATAAATATGAAAATTAAATTGCAAAACTTATTTTTTGTTAGTATGAGATATGAGAGAATTTTTTGAGCCCTACTTTGCTGCTTTGGGGATCGTTCCTTGCGTCGCACTCTTGTACTTTGGAATATGATGCAGCTTTTACCGAAGCGAATAGCAGAGGTAAGCCAATACAAAGCTTTGAGTGAGATTGAGTGAAGAAGGAGGAGGGAATTTAAGTATAGGTTTCATCGAACACCATTATTCCCAATACTTTTTTGGGCCTGCTTATAATCCTGAATTTTTTGATACGCATTTGGAAAGTGATTTTTAGTATGTTCTTCTATTTCATTAATTTGTTCAGAATTTGTCATTTGGATAGTACCTTCTAATAAGTATTCCCATTTGTTAAATTTAGAATACGTTTCTCCTGACCAGTATTTCTTGATATAATCTTCTTTTTGTTCTTGATTATATAAGTCAATCCAACTAGAGTCAGCTTTAAAAAGTGCAATGCTTTGCAAAATATGTACTTCTATAATCATAGGGTTAGAAAAATTAAAAAACATATTTTGCAAAACAATACGTCCGTCAATATTATTTTCAACCAAATAAACACATGAGAGTCTGCTCGGTGCATTTGGTGCATATTGTCTTCTCAATCTTTCAAATTCTATTTCCAAATTTGAGATTTTTAATATTCTTTTTTCACTGTCACTCAGAACAACTTTCTCTTTTCTAAGTAATGAACCTTGATATATGTATAACATTCGAGGACTTCCCAAACCAGCAATTTTGTCAGGAGGGTAATTTTTTAAAACCTCTATATCTAAAGTCATTGGGTTTGGTTTTGTATCAGTCAACATGAATTGAAGTGTTGATAGCGAATCAATAACGTTTCTAGAACACAAGTTTGAACACTTTAATTCGTCCAAAATATCTAAACAATGTAGAAACTGTCTCATAGTAATTGTGCCCAAAGAATTTATTTGCGCCATAGCAATATAACATAAAATGACTTTTAGTTTGTATCCGCCATCTTCAAGTGAGACTGCGAAGAAGAAAAATATTCTATAGTTGGATGATAGTTACACAATGCGCTTAAATTGAATTGTTTTGCAGAAGAATTTTTATAACTTGTGGCTATACACTATTCCCAATCATTATTTATGACTTCCCACGAAATTGAAAATATCAACGCTTTCATTGACCGAATGACTAAAGTAACTGTACGAATAGTTAAAGCTGATAGCGCTGGAAACCTTATTGGCATGGCATCAGGATTTCTTTATCAACCGGACAAAGATTATTTGCCTATTGTTATTACTGCTGGACATATAACGCCAGACAAAAGATGTTTTATAGAAACGAGAATTTCAAAAGATGGACAGACATTAAGCTTGAATGCAGGAGAGTTTAAAGTTTTCTATAATTATGACAACATAGACTATGCATATAGTCACTTACCACCTGACTTTATAAGACGTGATATTAAAAACAATGAAGATGTTGAAATGGCAACCTACAGACACAAATTTGTAAAGGCAAAAAAAAATGAGGAGTATGGATTTGCCGTTTGGAATAATCATGAGTTTATAAAAGCAGGAGACTCATTTTTGCTGCCAAGATATTGCTGCTATGAAATTAGTTTGAGGCTTGTTCAACAAAACGAGAATGTAAACCATTTTAAGACGTCAAGGCAAATACAAGATCACGAATATTATCGTGGCGCAAGTGGCTCTCCTGTTGCAGACCCAGAAGGCGCAATAACGGGAATATTAATTGGGGGGACAGACCCAATTAAATATTTGCGAGTTTTTAGATTGGACAATGTGGATTTACCAAGCAACAAAATCTGATAAGATTATAACGACTCCTTGCAAGACCTGCTAATGCATAACTAATCTAAAAAAATCTTTTTTAACCTATGGGACTTGATTAGAAAGTAATTTATTTAAAAACTCAATATTTTAAACTAACTAAAATATGATACGATTAATGCCTTTGTTTGTTTTAATTATTTGCTTACAAAAAGGATACGGACAAACTATTGCATTTCTTTCAGGTTTGCAGAACAAGATGAGATTTTCA
>JANXWM010000210.1 GCA_025351145.1 Chitinophagaceae bacterium | reverse complement strand
ATGAGCTTGCCCCTTTTGCGGGCAGTTATAATCAGTTGCTGCAACTGAATAAAATACTGGCCGTTGTAACTGCCATCAGCATTTTTGCCGTAAGGAAAAAATTTACCGTTTGCAGCGATTACCTGGTCTGTAATAAGTGTTGGGTTGCTCCACAATTTTGCCTGCTCTATTAAGGCCTTGTTTGCATCCACATGGTAATGAGCAGCAAGCAGCACCAGGTTACTGTCAATTAGTCTTTTTTCTGCTTCCTGTATGGTAAGAGTTAAAGTATCCGCATTTTTATTTTGTGCCTTTACATAAGGAACAATAAAAAACAGCATTATAAAAACAGCAACGCACCTGCGATACGCAATACGCACTTTTAATAATTGCATTATTAAATCAGTTGAATTAAAAAATCAGTTGTTATTTTTTTCCGGGAGTAATAATCAGCGCAGTTGTTCTTATGAACCAAACTGTATTGCTGACATAAAGCATTCTTGCGTCGCACTCTTGTACGTTCGGTAACTTTATTGTGCAATGTGCAAGGCATTTACAAATAGTAAACAGGCTTTATAAAAAGCGGCTAAACATACAGCAGAAAATGCTTTAGTTATTGTATTTAGTCGTGCTCTTCTATTCCCGGTAATTGAGATTAAGAAATGCTCAGACTTTGGGAGGTGGTGGGTTTATCTCTGCAAAAAAGGAAGAAGTATATTTTTCGTTAGTAAGTATAAAGTTCGCTGAAACCAATAATGACTGGGGGTTTAAGCGTATTGAAGGATTGAAAAAATATAATTTAACAGTGCCCTGCTTTTGAACGGGATAATTTTTTTGAGACGATTTACCTGCATTGGAATATTCGGGAAATGCATTGTCATGCTTTAATACAACTTCAGAAACATATTCAATGGCTGTATTCAAATCATTAAATGAAACAATTGTATTATTGCTGCCAATAGGCTGAAATTCTATAGAATCGAAACTGAGGTTTAGAATTTGCAGAGCGAGCAACAATAAAAAGCAACTCCTGATATGTATTAAAACACTTTTCATTGTAATGTTGAACAAAATTAATGTTGAAACGGCACAACACTGCATTTATATGACCGCTGTGGTATTCTTTAATTTCGCTTTAACAGTAATTATGACAGATGGGGGTGGCTGTTTTTTTTGCTGAATAAAGATCCAGTCGTACAAGAGTGCGACGCAACGATGCTTAACCAGGGCTATTCTGCCGGGCTAATAGTTGTATTATCACTTTTTATTTCGCTGAGCTTTGGCCTTAAGCGTACTTTACTTTTATTAAAAATATTCTGGCCTTTATCGACTCCTTTTCTAATTTCTTTTTGCCTTTCTACAGGCATATCCAGTGTGTCTTTGCATTCTGCGCTGCAGCAGCCACTGTAGGTTGAGGCGCATTCGCTGCATTGAATAAATAAGAGGTGACAACCATTGTTTTTGCAGTTGGTATGTGTATCGCAGGGTTTACCGCACTGGTGGCAGTTAGCAATTATATCTTCTGTAATGCGTTCGCCAAGCCGGTCGTCGAAAACGAAATTTTTTCCGGTAAAGCGGCTCTGGAGGCCTTGTTCTTTTATTTGCTTTGCATAGTTAATAATGCCGCCTTCGAGATGAAATACATTTTTAAAACCCTGGTGAAGCATGTAGGCGCTTGCTTTTTCGCAGCGGATACCGCCAGTGCAGTACATGATGATGTTTTTATCTTCATTGCCTTTGAGCATGTCTACTGCCATGGGCAATTGATCGCGGAAAGTATCGGATGGTACTTCGAGTGCTTTTACGAAATGGCCTACTTCGTATTCGTAATGATTGCGCATGTCAACAACGATGGTTGAGGGATCGTTTAATAAATCGTTCATACCTTCTGCATTAACATAACGCCCTTTGTTGCTCATATTGAAGGAAGGATCTTTTATTCCATCTGCAACAATTTTTTCCCTCACTTTTATCTTTAAAACCCAAAAGGATTTGCCATCATCGTCTATCGCAATATTTAACCTTATGCCGTTGAGCGGTTCAATCGAATATAAAAAATTCTGAAGGTCCTGAAATTTGGATGAAGGAACACTTACCTGTGCATTGATGCCTTCGTGTGCAACATATATTCGCCCGAAAACATTTAAAAGATTTAACTGCGTGTATAAATAATCCCTGAATTCCTGTGGGTTTTGAATTGGGAAATATTGATAAAAACTGATGGTGCTTCTTTGCTCCTTTTCTTCTATAAGGCGCTGCTTCAACTCCTCATTGGAAACACGGTTGTGTAAAACTGGCATAGTAATAAATTTCAGTAATCATTGGTTATTTGAAATACAAATAACCAGGCATTTCAACATTAATGCGCATTCGATTTAAAAGCATTAACAAATGCTTCAAAATTACATTATGTTTTAATGTGGTTTTAATAAGATTATTAAAATGAATATAAATCTATCAGCGTTATTGCAGTGGATTTATACTAACATTACCTTAGATACTGATCTATACCCAAAATACCAATAAAAATACAATGAAGGATTACTCGTTATACGAAATAAAAGCTTTACACGAGCTTGCAGGTTACCGCAATATTTTTTATGAGTGCCTGAAACAAAGTGAAGTAAAAGACCGAAAGGTAAAAGCAGCCAATACTTCTTTACAAAAATCCATAGAAACATTTACTGAAATTTTTTGTCAGAATAATTTTGCTGATGCTGATTATACAATTATTCAGAATGGCCCCCGTGGATTTAAAACTGCAGAGGAATGGATTAACCAGAATAATATTGAGACAGTACTCAAATGCTTAACATATATCATCTGGACTGATAAATCTATTAATGGATATTTTATAAGAAGCATTAAAAACAGGCTTATTGATAAACACCTGACCCGACTGGAAAATATACTTTCTGAATACGCCAATCAAATGAAAGTTAAAAATGCCACAGTTGTTTTTATGAATAATGCTGAAGATAAGAAGCCCCAAATGATGAATGGCCTTTAAAGTAAAAAATTGTATATACCACTGCGCTTTACCGATACTTTGTTTGTGTTTAGTCCAATATAGTTATGCTGTACAAGTGTGCGACGCAAGGAACGATTGG
>JANXWM010000138.1 GCA_025351145.1 Chitinophagaceae bacterium | reverse complement strand
GGTTGGATTATATATGCAGCTTTTACCCTAACGAAGAATGAAGCGAAAAAAAGAAGTACCCAACAGCAAGCATAGCTCCATAGGAGCGATACGTTAGTAGAAGCAGACAGGATACAAAATTATAAACAGAGCTCCGTAGGAGTGATACGTAAATACAATATAATATGAAAAACGTGTCGCTCCTACGGAGCTCTTTGTTTGGTTGTTTTTATTCTTCTACTAATGTATCGCCTCGCTGAGGCTTGAGGAAATGATTTTTTAAAAAGCAGCAATATTAATTTTCCGTCCTTGCTGGTTGCTGTTCAACAAGTATACGCCTCATTCAGCGCCCTGCCCCAGAGGGGCAACCTGTTTGTAGAAACCGTAGACATTGATGTTTGTTTTTTACTCCGCCGCGGCGGATAACCTGATAACATTACAGATTATTATGTGGACAACAGGTTGCTCCGCTGGAGCAAGGATTATTTTTTCTATTATACTTTCTACAAACAGGTTATGCCGCTGGCGTAAAGAGTGTATAGCCGATATGCTGAGTGTGACGCACGGACGGGGTAACAGCATTATTCTTTGCTTCAATCTACGCTAAGGTAAAGCTCAATATATAATTCAACCGTACAAGAGTGCGACGCAAGAAAAGCTTGATAGTATTACTGGCTTATGGCTCATAAAAAATGATAACCGAGGCGTATCATGTAATTACGGGGTGTACCCGGCCATTTATTGATGTTGTTATATGCTGCCGGCCAGTAGGTTTTATTGGCGATATTATTAAGGTTAAAAGCAATGCTGATATGATTGTGGCTGTATTGTACACCCGTATTAAAAATGCAATACCCGGGCAGTATAAGTGTTGGGTCGAGTGTGTTGCGCTTGCCTGCCTGCGTATGGCCGGCTAAAATGCCAAAGCCTTTTAAAATGCCTTTTGTAAAACTGTATTTTAACCTGCTGCCACTGCTGTTGCGGGGGGCATTTTCTTTAATGGTACCCACTTCACCGGGCTTGTCGCTTTTAGAGATTTTTGCCACATTATAAGCATAGGATACTGAAAGGCTGAGGTTGGGCAAAATGTTTCCGTTGGCTTCTGTTTCTATGCCCCTTGACTGTTCTTCTCCGCGCTGCACATACAGATCTGGATTGGCTGGATCGTTTGCGTTTACGGCCACATTTTTTAGTGTAACCTGGTAAAAGGCGAGTGTAGCAGAGAGCTTATTTTTGAAAAAATCTGTCTTTACACCGGTCTCCAGCATTTTACTGTAAACAGGTCTAAAAGGTTCATTAAAAACCTGTAACCCTACGGCGGGTTCAAAGGGGTCGAAGCCTTTATTATACGTTGTGTAAATATGTACGTTTGGCGTTGCTGCATATACTAAACCGATCCTTGGCAGCAGTACGTTTTCAGTAATGCTGTTATCGCCTGTTGAGGTATAAAACTCTTCCCGTAAAGAGGTAAGTAATTTCCATTTTTTATAGCTTAACTGCTCCTGTATGTAAAGGCCGTGAGTGTAATATTCTTCTGCCTCAAAACCTTCACCTTCTTCGCCATCTTCATGTTCATATTGATTAACCGGCCTTTTAGCATACTGCGGATTTTTTAAGCTGAAAGTACCTGCAATGCCGCTGCCATCGCCAAATTCATCAGCAAGCTCGCCGCGCCATTGCGCAACATCAACACTGCTTTTTATAAAGTCGTAACCGCCGTTTAACTGGTGATTGAACTTGCCTGTATTGAACTGAAAAGTAAAATAGTTTGTAAGGTTATTGGTTACCGTATTAACCTGCCTGTTGGTGTAATAGAGATAAACGGAATCATCAGTAATATAATCTTCAATGCCGTGTTCTGATAAACTTTGCCGCGTTCTGTAATTGAGGTATGCGCTGTTAAAAGTTATATGGCTATTGAATTTATAAGAGAACGAAAGTATAGAGGCAATATTTGTTTCTTTAAGGTAATCACCAGGCTGGGTAACCATCAGGCTTATGGGGGTCGACTTTAAATTGTTATCATCTTCAAAGCCGGGCTGGCCCCTGTCAACAACTGTGTTGGTATGCGAAACAGAAACATCGAGGTTCAACTGTATTTTTTCGTTGGGGACAAAAGAAAGCGAAGGTGCTGCCTGGAAAGACTTTGAGTAAAACTGGTTGCGAAAAGATTTTTGATTATCGTAACCAGCATTAAAACGGTACAGTATTTTTTTACTTTTATTTAGTGCGCCGGTAATATCTGTTTGTGCGCGGAGGGTATTCCAGCTTCCTTTATAAAGGTCTATCTGAAAATCTTTAACTGCCAAAGGTTTTTTGGTTACGAGGTTAATGGTCCCACCGGGGTCGGCATTGCCATAGAGAACAGAGGTTGGCCCTTTTATAACTTCAATGCGCTCAACATTTACAAGCATTGGGTTGGTAAGTGATGTGTTGTAAGTGCGCAACCCATTAATAAGATGCGGGTTTTCGGCACGTAAACCGCGTATGGAATATTCATCGTAACCGGAGTAATGCGTTACGCCGGCCACATCATCAAGCGCATCTGCGAGGTGGAGATCCATTTTATCTTTTATCAATTCTTTGGTAACGGTTGAAACAGACTGCGGAATATCTTTTAACGCTGTTTGTATTTTGGTGCCAGCAAAACTATAATCACTTTTATACGATTGTGCAATACGGCCGGTGATCTCAACATCCTGCAGTTGTACAATATTATATTCAAGCGTTATGCTGCCAAGATCGAGCGTTTGTGCGGCATTAAGTTGAATATACTTTTTGTATGTTACCAGACCAACACCACTAATGGTCATCGTATCGTTAAGGGCAGGCAGGTTTTGTATAATAAAGCTCCCATTTTTTTCTGCTGCGAAAATCTTTCCAAGCTTCTTCAGTTCAATGGTTACATAAGCTGCGGGCTTACCATCTGTAGTGAAAATATTCCCTTTGATGATGCCACTATTTTCGGTTTGTGAAAATATATTTTGTGGGCATAGAAAAAGTATGAAAAATATAAATCTCGCAATTTTTATAAATGTGTTCATGTAATTTTTATTTTGCTATTACTT
>JANXWM010000124.1 GCA_025351145.1 Chitinophagaceae bacterium | reverse complement strand
GGCAGCTTGTTTATTTTAAGTGCAGTAAGCAGCCATTTTTCATAATTAAGTTTATTAAAAGAAAAGCTCTGTGCTTTTTTCAAAGCATTTTTTATGCGCCAGGTACGCAGGTTATGGTGCAGGTCTATTACAAAATCAAACTGCTCTTCTTTCAATGCGGCAATCATTGCATTCCAGTCATCTTCAAGTACGTGAAGTTTGTCAATGTAAGGATTGGTTTCAATAATTCCTTTGTAACTTTTCTTGGTAAGGTAATGCACTTTAGCATTAGGCAACTGTTGCTTTAGGCAGCGTATCACCGGCGTGGTAAGTACAATATCGCCAATAGAAGAAAAACGGATGATGAGGAATTTCATATTGCTACATCTCCTTATTTGGAGTAATTATTTGATGTTGAAAGTTCAATATATAATCCAACAGTACAAGAGTGCGACGCAAGTAAAGCTTCATTCATATCCTTCTGCCCGGCTCATAGTTTGGCTTCGCTCACTACATATTTATTCTTCAATAAAATTTAAATCCTTATGGTAAGTTTCTTCGGTAAAATAAAACGCCACCAATGTAATAGCCATTACAATTGATCCTGTTACCATAGCGCTTTGTATCAGCGGCCAGCCCCATGTTTTTTGAAAAACATCTAAGAATAACATGTTGATCAATGGTAACGCACCACGCACCATATTGGGTATGGTAGTGGCTGCGGTGGCACGCAGGTTGGTGCCAAAATGTTCTGCACCCATGGTTACGAAAATGGCCCAGAAACCTGTACTGAAACCAAGAAACGCACACAAGGCATACATACTTGTATCGCTGTTATTGTAACTGCTGAAGAACAACAAAAGCCCAATGATGCAAAGCCCGTAATATAGCATGAGTGCCTTTTTTCGGCTTTTAAAATACTGGCTTACCAGCCCTACAAACATATCGCCCAGCGAAATGGCTGCATACGCAAACATGATGGATTTGCCTGAATCTACCGTGCTGCTTCCAAACATTGCTTTGGCAAAACGGTCGCTTTGGTTTACCAAAATACCTATTACAAACCATGTGGGTAAACCTATTAAAATGGCGAGTAAGTATTTCTTAAATCTTGCTGAATTGTTAAACAGCATAAAGAAATTACCTCTCGAAACTTTTTGTTCTTTTACCATATTAAACATTCCGCTTTCTGCTACGGCCACGCGGAGAAATAAAAGCAGCACGCCCAAAGCGCCACCAATTTTATAACACATTCTCCAGTCGCCCGTAAGTTTAAATGTAAAGTAAGCAGCTACTGCACCGCTAAGGCCAATGCCTGCCACCATTGAAGTGCCCACACCGCGTTTGTCTTTTGGCAGCAACTCGCTTACCAATGTAATACCTGCACCCAGTTCGCCTGCAAGCCCGAGGCCCGCTACAAAACGGCACCATGCATATTGGTCTACATTGGTTACGTAAGCTGTAATAAAATTGGCAATCGAGTATAAAATAATAGAACCAAAGAGTACAGATAACCTTCCTTTTTTATCGCCAAGAACGCCCCAGAGAATGCCGCCAATAAGCAGGCCGGTCATTTGCCAGTTAATTACTTTGGTGCTGTCTGCAAGTATGCTTGCATCGGTAGCGCCCAACGCTACCATACTTGGCTTTTTTACAATTGTAAATAAGAGCAGGTCGTATATGTCTACGAAATAACCAAGAGCCGCGACCAGCACAGGGATGGATAATACACCGTATTTACGTTCTGTCATACCAGCAATGTTTATGTATTAGGTTTGGTTTTCTTGCCTGTAACAAGTTTAAAGATTACCGGGGCAGTTGTTACAAAAACAATCCCCAGTACAATAATTTCAAGGTGCTGTGTAAGGTCAAAATTATATTTCTCTAAGAAGAACTTATAAAGGTAATGACCGGCAGCAAGCATAGAAGCAACCCATGAAATGCAGCCAATAATATTAAAAAATGTAAACTTCTTTTTATCCATTCCTACTATGCCCGCAACAATGGGTGCAAATGTTCTTATTATCGGCAGAAACCTTGCAAATACAATAGCACCGCCACCATGTTTATCATAAAATTCTTTTGCCTGAACAAGATACCTGTGCTTAAATAAAAAACGGTCTTTCCAGCTAAACATAGACGGCCCTATTTTATTGCCAAACCAGTAGCCTGCAAAATTTCCTAAAATACCTGCAAGTGAGCAAAGTACAATAAGTACAAGCAGATTAACCGGATCAGAAATATTTGTGGCATCGTAAAGCGATCCCGCAAGTTTGCTGCTAAAAATCCCGGCTACAAAAAGCAACGAGTCACCCGGAAAGAAAAAACCAACAAGCAGACCGGTTTCAGCAAAAATAATAAACAGCAACAGCCACAACCCGCCGTTGTTTATATAAAACTGTGGCTGCAGCAACTCGTGCCAGTCAAACGTAAGTAGATGTATCATATAAATTTTCTCGTCTCAATTTATAAAAGCGTGAATTTTTTTAGCCAAACATTTGCACCGATGGCATCGTCTCTTGCGTCGCACTCTTGTACAGTTGAACATTATTCAGCAATCAACAGCCGCAACCGTACATGCAGCAAACCTCTTAACCAATCAACTGCCAGCAATTCCCAATTCCTTGCTTCCTAATTCCGCATCAGCAAGTTCACCTTCCCATTTACTCACAACACTTGTTGCCAGTGCATTGCCCAGCACATTGGTAGCCGTTCTAAACATGTCGCAAAAATGATCAATTGGTAATATCAAAGCCACACCTTCCGGCGGAATTTTAAACATACTGCATGTAGCAAGCACTACTACCAGCGAGGCCCTTGGTACACCTGCAATGCCTTTGCTGGTAAGCATCAGCACCAGCAGCATGGTGAGCTGTGTACCGAGATCTAAGTTAATACCGTAAGCCTGGGCGATGGCAATACTTGCAAAGGTCATGTACATCATACTGCCATCAAGATTAAAAGAATAACCCAATGGCAAAACAAAAGCAACAATTTTATCCCTGCAGCCAAAAAGTTCAAGCTCTTCAGTAAGCTTTGGAAAAACCGCTTCACTGCTTGTTGTGGTAAATGCAATAATCAGTGGCTGAACAATATGCTTCAGTAAAGATGGTAAACGTTTTTTTAAAATAATAAAACCAACTGTTATCAATACAGTCCATAGCAATGCAATACCGATAATAAAGAAAGCGAAATATTTTGCATAGAACACAAATATCCCCAGACCATTAACTGCTATTACCGCTGCGATAGCCCCAAATACTCCAAATGGTGCAAACTTCATTACATAGTTAACCATTGTAAGAATAACATGAGAAACGGCATCTAATGCCTTTACCACGATTTTTCCTTTTTCGCCCAAAGCAGCTGTAGCAATGCCAAAAAAAATACTGAACACAACAATCTGCAGTATTTCATTATTAGCCATTGCATCAATCAAACTCTTTGGAACAACATGCTCCACAAAATTTTGCAAAGTAAAAGTTTGCGTTTTGCCTGCAAGGTCTTTTACACTTTCAGCATTGGCGCTTGATAAATCCAACCCGGCACCGGGCTTAAAAAGGTTTACCAATAACATGCCCAGTAAGAGGCTCATTAAAGAAGCAGAAATAAACCACAGCATAGCTTTGCCGCCAACACGTCCAACCGTTTTAAGGTCACCCAATTTTGCAATGCCAACTACCAAAGTTGAAAATACAAGCGGTGCAATAATCATTTGTACCAACCTGAGAAAGATAGTGGTGAGCAGTTTTATATTGGTAGAGAAAGAAGCAGTAAATTCTTTGGTGGCAGATGTGTACACAATATAACCCGCAATGGCACCCGTTATCATTGCAACTAAAATATAAACCGTAAGCCTGCCCGATGATTTCATTTGCGGGAAATTTTATCAGTACGCAATATAGTATTTAAAACTATTCTGCCTGCTGCAATATGCGCTGGTAAAAGATTTAAAGCCGAACAAAAAGA
>JANXWM010000018.1 GCA_025351145.1 Chitinophagaceae bacterium | reverse complement strand
GATGATCTTTCATATCAATAACCTTAAACTTAATAACAAAGTAGAATTGCTCGGCAAAAAAACAAAATATGAGATCCGTGATTTATACGAGCAAAGCGACATCTTTTTTTTACCCAGTGTTTGCGAAGGTATTGCCAACGTGGTTTTAGAAGCCATGAGTATGGAGCTTCCGGTTGTGTCGTCAAATGCAGGCGGCATGCAGGAAGCGATCAGCAGCGGTGCCAATGGTTTGCTGTTTGCAAATTATGACCACCTTTCTATGACAGCAGCATTGCTTCAATTGTGTAATGATTTTGAGTTAAGAAAAACACTCGGTGCAGCGGCAAGGAAAACCGCTGTAGAGCAGTTTTCATTAAAGCGTTATATAGATGTGTTTGAAGCCGAGTATCAGAAATTAATTGATTAAATAATTTTGCTTTTCACTTTTATTAAATATACCCAACCCGCATGGCAGTTCAATATTGAACCGAAAATTGAAGGGAGGTTTGCTTCCTGTAACATAACCAACGCAGATTTTCACAATGAACTTAGTGATGAACGTTTTGAAACAGAAAGTGCAAAGCTTGCTGATATTGGTTACCGGTTATGGAACAAAGGTGTACTGCTTGAATCAACCATTGCAGCAACAGAAGCGCTTTATCAATTGCCCAAGCCATCTTTACGCGATGAATATATTTTTATAAGAAAATACTGGGGTACACCATGGGCAAGCTTTACTTTGCTGCTCAGGATTTTTACTTTTAAAAACCCGTTTGAAGAACTGGCTGCTTATCTTAAAACAAAAAATATCAAAAGAATCAATCCTTATGAAGCACCGTTTGAATACAAGGATTATGAAACATTTCAATCGCCCTTGATTGCATTGCAGCCGCTGGTTGCGGTGATTATACCAACGCTGAACCGGTATCAATATCTAAAAGATGTTTTATCTGATCTCGAAGTGCAGACTTATAAAAATTTTGAAGTAATCGTAGTAGATCAGTCAGATGATTTTCAAAAAGATTTTTACAATAGCTTTCATTTAAAGCTCCAGGTAACACATCAAAAAGAAAAGCTTTTGTGGACGGCAAGAAACAATGCAATGAACAGTACAAAGGCCGGATACTTTTTATTTTTTGATGATGATTCAAGGGTAGCGCCCAACTGGATAGAGGAACATTTAAAGTGCCTTGATTATTTTAATGCAGACATTTCTGCAGGTGTTTCATTAGCCGCAGTTGGCCAGAAAATCCCGGTTAATTACAGCTTCTTTCGCTGGGCCGATCAATTCGATTCCGGCAATGCTTTGGTTAAAAGAAAAGTAATGCAGCAGATCGGCCTATTCGATGAGCAGTTTAACGGGCTGCGCATGGGCGATGGCGAATTTGGTTTTCGTGCGTACAGCAACGGCATAAAAAGTATATCAAATTACAAGGCTCCCCGCGTTCATTTAAAAGTAGGCACCGGCGGCTTACGCGAAATGGGAAGCTGGGATGCTTTCCGCACAAAAAACTGGTTTGCGCCAAAGCCAGTACCCAGTGTAATTTATTTGTATAAAAAATATTTGCCCGATGCACTGCGTAAAAACGCGCTGCTTATCGGCATCATGATCTCGAATATTTCTTACAGGCGCAAAGGCAGCAGCAGCATGATTTTGCTCAGTATGCTGTTAACCATATTAAAGTCGCCGGTGTTACTGATACAGTATTACCGAAGCCAACGGATTGCAGAAAAAATGCTGCTGCAAAATAAAAAGTATAAGCAATAATTTTTTTGGCCAGGCTTGAGTATTTTATGGCATCGTCTCTTGCATCGCACACTTGTACATTCGGAACAATGAGCAGCATCAACAGCCACAACCTGCAATGCAGGGAGCTTGTATTTAATAAAGACTGCGGCACATTGCCCAATAGTGTTCATGCAGTACAAGAGTGCGACGCAAGGATGTTTAATAGTAGTAAAGAAGCTAAGTTCATAATTGTATTTTGTGCAGATTAAATTATATAAAAAAAGGGTTATAAATGCGTTTAGGAATTACTTCGGATTGTATTCATTTTAAAACGCCATCGGGAGCCGTTGCCACAGATACGCATATTTTTTTGCGGCAGATAGAAGCATTGGCCGGGTATTTCGAAAGCGTAACAATCTGTTGCCCTTTTATTGAAATGCCACAGGGCCTTTCTTATTCTGTTTATCAAAATAAGAAGATCAGTTTTATGCCTTCGCCTGCAGTTGGCGGTAAAAATTTTGGTGATAAAATTAAATTACTGCAAACAATTCCTGCATGGCTGCGGCTGTTCAGGCAACTGGACGGATTGAGCGATATTGTTTACCAGCGGTTCCCCAATAACCTGAACATACCTGGTTTTTTTTATTTTTATTTTAAGCGGAAAAAAGTGTTTGCCACATTTACGGGCTCGTGGGATAAAGATCCTGTTGCATCATTTTCGACCAGGTTTCAAAAGTTTTTGCTGCAGCATTTTTTTAAAGGACCGGTATGGGTTTACACAAATGAAAAGAAATTAAAGGCAAATATTTTCAGCGGGTTCAGCCCATCGTACAGTGTAAAAGAATGGGAAGAAGAAGGCAAAAATGCAGAGAAAAAAATAGTGGATTTGCTGCAGCGAAACCAGCGTGAACTTCGTATGGTTTCTGCGGGCACTTTGTGCGACCGCAAGAATCACCTGTTTATTTTAAAAACCTGTGTAATGCTTAAAAGTGAAGAGATACCTTTTAGCTTAGCCATTGCAGGTGCCGGCGAAAGAATGGAAGAATATAAAACGTTTATTGCTGAAAATGGGCTTAGTGATTCTGTTGAATTAAAAGGTTCGATGCATTACAACGATCTCCGCCAACTATACCGCGAATGCGATTATGTTGTGCAGTCACCGATTTCTGAAGGTTATGGTAAGGTTCCCATAGAAGGTTATTTTCACGGGCTTATACCCATACTGAGCAGTGCTTCTATTCTTGCTCAGTATATTACAGATAACGGCAACAGGGGTTTTGTTTTTGACCTTGCTGATAAAGATTCTTTGTTCAATGTTTTGAAGTATGTTTACGAAGGGCTTTCTGCTGAAAGAAAAATTGAAATGATCAGGGATGGAAGATCATTTGTAAAAACACTTACGATTGATGAATGGGCATATAACTATATAACGGAAATAAGGAAGTATTATCCTTCCATTGTTCAGGATAATTAGCAACCGATATTCTAAAAAATCATGCTGAAGAAAGTATCTGTAAAATATTCGAATTCACTTATTGGCTATTTAATAGCTATGGCAGTGGGTATATTTGTTGGGTACAGGATATCGCCGGGGTTTATTGCGGTGCCTTATATCCTGTTAAGTTTGGCTTGTATATTTTTCGCGTTTCAAAACGATGCGCAAAAGGTATTGTGTTTATTACCTTATCTTATCTATACGGAAATGTTTATACGGGCATACGTAGTAGCAGTTCCTTACTTGTTTTTGCAATACCTGCTGGTTTGTCTTTTTACGATCTTGTTTCTCCGCAACAGCAGTAAGGTTAAAGTGCATTCCCGCTGTTTTGTATTGTTTCTTTTATTTTTTATTATTGAAGGAATTAATTACACGAGGTCCCTTATCCCTGATGTGGCCCGAGGGCTTATGGTAAATACATTTATGCTTGGCATTATGATCTTGTGGTCGTCATTTAATTTCCTTACACCCGTTATCGTGAATAATATACTTAAGCATATAAAATATGCGAGTATTTATTTATGCGGTATTGTGCTTGCGCGGTATATTATTGGCGGCGTTTCTTTCAGCGGGGTTTCCGGATCAGAGGGTACAAATGGGCTCGCCCCTGTACAGATCAGTGGCTACCTCGGGTTTTCCTGTTCTGTTCTTTTCTTTTCCATCATGAATGGTATGGAAAAGAAAAATATGGTTTTGAATTTGATATTATTTTCTATTACGACTATCATTATGCTGTTAAGCTTTTCAAGAGGGGGCCTTTATTTTCTTGCTATTATGATTGTTTTATATTTCTTTTTCAACCGCAAGGAGCTTAAAAGCTATTTCTTATTTATACTGCTTATCCCTTTTGCTATATTAATTTATTACTATGTAAGTGAAGCGACGAATGGGTTATTGATTAACCGTTATGAACAGCAAGGATCTTCCGGAAGAGATGAATTAGTAAAAGCAGGATGGGATATATTTTTGGATGAGCCGCTTGTTGGGGTAGGATTGGGTAATTTCGGTAAGGAAATCGTTGAGCGAAAATTGTATGCATTAGAATCGGGGGCGCACGATGAATTTATACGCGTTGCCGCAGAGGACGGGCTTTTGGGCGTTATTACTTACTGGGGATTTTTTATATGGTTGTTTTATGAAATTTGGGCAAGGCAAAAAATTCAACGGGAGTATGGAATTTATTTTCTGATATTTTTCTGTCTTATATGTGTTCATAACGGGCTGAAAATTTCGCTTCAGCCTTTATTGCTGATTTTAGCAATTGCTACCCCCTCTGTAATTACGGTTAAAAAAAAGAAACATGTTTCAATTAAACCAAAGCTTGCAGCCTGATATCTACCCGATCAGCTTGTGCCATCAGCTTTGTTTTGCAGGCTCCTTTTCCAATAAACTCGGGCTTTCTTTTACTGCCAAAACTTTTGAATGGTTTCTTTCAGCAGAAAACAGGTTTTTATATCATGTAACAAATAATACTGAAGTAGTGGGTTATATAGGCGGATTTTGCCCCCAATACCATGGTGATGGTTCTACCAGCGGAATGATGCGCTATGCCATGAAAGAAGCCATGTTTGGAGTTGCCAAAAAGCCCTGGCTTTTGTTTAGTAAAGAGCTGATTTCATTTTACCCGCTTATTCTTAAAAATGTTTACCGTAAGATTTTTAAAATTCATCCCGGCAATAAAGTAAGCGGGGTTCCCGTCGGAAATTCTTTTCAGCAAAAGGTTGGACTTGTAGTTATTGGTGTGCATCCCAATTACAGGGGTAGCGGCATATTTGAAATGCTGATGCAGCAGTTTGAAAAGGAAGCGGCTCAGCGACATATCAGCAGTTTGGTACTGAGCGTAAAAAAAGACAATGGCCGGGCAGTGCAAGCTTATAAAAAAAATGGCTGGATGATCAGCAAAGAAAATGACAAGGCCATTGAAATGTATAAAACTATTTAAGGAAAGCCTAAGAAGCTGTTTGAGTTAATTGTAAAATGGTGATCAGGTGCCCAATGTTGCCATGAAAACAGAAAGTACAAGTGAGTGACACAACAGGCGATGCCATGAAATAACATAGCTTGTAACATAAAATAATTAACTCAAACAGCTTCTAAATAATTCACCGCTTTCATAACATACAATGCCTCTCAAGAAAATACTTATCATTGGTTCTTTTTATCACCCGGCAAATAAAAACCATTCTGTTACCGCAGCTGAGCAACTTGCAGCTATACTCAAAAAGCACCATGTTGGTGTAATTACCACTACAAGACAATATAAAAAAATACAAAAGCTTATTGCTACCGTTTATGCCATTCTTGTTTACAGCAGGCATTACGATATTGCAGTTGTTCCATTGTATGGAACCCCTCTGAGTTTTATATGGCAATCCGTTTCGGTACAGCTATTGAAACTTTTAAAAAAAAAGGTTGTACTGGTTGTTCATGGCGGTTCAATACCCGAACAGGTGGAACATGGCCAAACTAAATTTATTAAAACCCTGCATCGTGCAAATGCTGTTGTTTGCCCTTCCCCTTATATGCAAACCTTTCTTTCCGGCAAAGGCATCCAATCTACTGTAATAGAAAACGGCCTCGATCTTTCCTCTTATCCCCATCAGCAAAAAACAATTTTTCGCCCCCATCTTCTCTGGATGCGTTCTTTCAGCGATACTTACAACCCGGAAATGGCTGTACGGGTAGCCATTGTGCTTGCACAAAAATACCCCGATTTTAAAATGGTTATGGCCGGCACAGATGGCGGCACACTCCAGCGTATCGTCAACATGGTTCAACTCCATCAGCTTGATCAGGTCATTTCTCTTCCCGGTTACTTAGATCATGCACAGAAAATAAAATATGCTGAAGCATGCGATATTTATATCTCCACCAACCGTATCGATAATGCGCCTGTTTCCCTGATAGAATTTATGGCTTTGGGTTTACCTATTGTCGCTGTAAACACTGGAGGGATACCTTATCTTATTAAAGATGGCTATAATGGGTTACTAACAGAGCCTGAAGATGCAGAAGCCATGGCTAAAAAAATCGAAATGCTTATCGGGCATCCTGAGCTGAGCAAAACAATCTGTGGTAATGCCTATGCGTATTCTGCGCATTACGGGGAAGAAGCTGTTTTCAGAAAGTGGCAAAATTTTTTTGGTGATCTAAATAAAAGCCCGTCACATTAATTTCAGTTTAATTTTTTACCCGGCTAAAAATCTTTTTTCAACATTCTTGCGTCGCACCCTTGTACTGCATATCTTTACGCTGCACGTACCTGATTGATAAATCCTGAACTGTACATTACACGTATATCAATGTGTAACGTATTCCCGGAATATTAAGTGCATTATATGAACATTAAGCAAAGGAGTATTATGTTTTAGGTAAAGCAACATGCTACGGGTTCCCGGGCAAAATCATATTAATTACAAATAATAATTATTATGTTTTGCGTGTAATAATGGCTACTAAAAAGGAGGTTAAAATTGCCCCCTCCAGCTAAAGGAAACCATGAAGCAAATGATGAGCGTTCCATGAAAAGTGTTCAGTTTAAGCGCAACCGATTTTAACATGTAATTTTTATGACTATCCCCTTTTCTCCACCATATATTGATCAGGATATTATTGATGAGGTTACCCATACCCTTCAAAGCGGGTGGATTACCACGGGCCCTAAAACAAAATTACTTGAAGAAGAAATAGCCGCATTTTGCGGAGCTGAAAAAGTGCTTGCCGTTAATTCAGCAACATCTGCCATGATGCTGGTACTGCATTGGTTTGGCGTTACACGTGGGGATGAAGTAATTATTCCGGCATATACTTACTGCGCCACTGCACTTGCTGTTATGCATATTGGGGCAAAACCTGTTATGGTAGATGTGGGCAAAGACTTTAATATAGATGTATCAAAAATTGAAGCAGCCATTACCTCAAAAACCAAAGCGATACTTACGGTGGATTTTGGCGGCTGGCCCTGTGATTATAATGCGGTTTACCGTATTGTACATAAAAAAGAAGTTGGGCAACTTTTTATACCGGCAAGTGAACAGCAGCAAAAGTTAGGACGGATACTGGTTTTTGCTGATGCAGCGCATGCACTGGGTGCAGTATATAATAATACTTCTGTGGGCAAGTGCGCAGATATCACTGTTTTTTCACTGCATGCCGTAAAAAATGTTACTTCCGCAGAAGGGGGATTGATCTGTTTGAATATGCCTTTGCCGTTCAATAACGGGGAAATTTACCATACACTCAGGTTATGGAGTTTAAACGGACAAACAAAAGATGCTTTCACAAAATCAAAAGCAGGCGCGTGGGAGTATGATATTGTTTACCCCGGTTTTAAAATGAGTATGCCTGATGTGCTGGCCGCTATAGCCCTGGCGCAGCTGCGAAAATATTCCGGCAAACTTATAAAAGAAAGAAAAAGGATATTCGATTTTTACAATACTGTTTTTTCGCAATTTGACTGGGCTATTTGTCCCCCGTTTCAAAAACTGGATTGTCAAGCCTCCTATCACCTGTACCCTCTCAGAATTAAAGATGCAACTGAGGAACAGCGTAATATGGTAATAGAAAAAATCACTGAAAAAGAAGTAGCCGTAAACGTTCATTTTAAACCCCTGCCCATGCTCACTATTTTTAAAAATGCCGGATATAACATAGATGACTATCCGCAAACGTATCTCCAGTATTGCAATGAGATTTCGTTACCTGTTTACCCGCAACTTACGAATGCGCAATGCGAAATCGTTGCACAATCAGTCATTCAATCAGTTAGTCAGTCAGGATTTTAATCTTTTTATAATGCTTAAGACAACATGTTTACAAATCTTCATTTATCTTTAATGCTACCAATATCCTTCATATGATACAGAATAATTTTCGAGCTGAAAAAGCTATGCTCAGCCCTCAAGAAATTTACCCGCCTGAATACCGGTTCATATCGCGTAAATATTATATTCCTGATAATACTTTAAAGCACGTTTATCCAACACGTTTGTTTGATATACTCATTTCCCTGGCAGTACTTATTTGTTTTGCACCATTCCTGTTACTTATTGCAGTACTAATAAAAGCTACCTCTAAGGGGCCTGTTGTTTTTGCTCAAAAGAGGGTGGGTAGAAATGGTATTGATTTTGTTTTTTATAAGTTCAGGACCATGTATGTGAACAATAACGACAAGAATTTTTTAACCATTGGATTGAAAGACAGCCGTATTACCCCGATTGGTAATTTCCTGCGGAGAACTAAATTAGACGAATTACCCCAATTGGTCAACGTGCTTAAAAATGAAATGAGCATCGTGGGACCAAGACCCGAAGTGAGAAAATTCGTTAACCTTTATACCCCTGCCCAAAAATTAGTGCTTCAACAAAAACCCGGGATCACTGATTATGCGTCTATAGAATTCGTTAATGAGAGTGAATTGCTTGCAAAACAACGCGACCCGGAGGCATACTATATCAAAAAAATTATGCCACGTAAGATCATGCTTAACAGTAAATATGCCCATAATAAAACCCTTAGAAATTATTTCGCTATTATTTTCAAAACTTTCTTTTGTGTAATCGGTTAATTTTCCCCGTTAATTTTAAAGTGGAGTTTGTAGTTTAATTCTGTGGAATGAGACCGTTGCAAAGTAAAAAGTAATTCACAGTATGTGAATGAGGGTATGGGTGGAATATTATTTGCTGAATTAGGATGTGCAAAAAAACAATCATCAAATGAGCTTTACCGGTATATATGTTTCCCGCAGGAAACTGAA
>JANXWM010000010.1 GCA_025351145.1 Chitinophagaceae bacterium | reverse complement strand
GGAACTTTTTTTGAGATTTAAACACTGCGAGGTATATAATGATCAGGTTCAGCTAAACAATCGTATCGGTTTTTACGTATAAAGATAATGTTATAAAACAATCGTCAATTTTATAGGAGCTGAAACAAAAAAAATAGGCCTGCCCTGAAAAGAGCTGGCCGTTGCTAACCTATGAAAAACACCATCTTGAATTATATATTATTCTCTAACAGGAACGTAAGTTATATTTTTTTTTATTTACACCATAATTTTTTTTTCATTTAGTTAACATTTTTAAAACTATTATTCAAACCTGGAAAAAAATAACTAAAAGTGGCTAATTTAAAAACCCACATCCTGATTTTTTAATGCCTGAAAAAATGATTTCTTTACCACAGTTAAAATTAAAAAAAAATTATTTATTAATTCATTTGCCCAAGCGTAATCTTTATGCAATTTACAGCACTAACTAAAGATTCTTTTTGCTGCTCCTTTCTTAATCTGTTTTAGGCATACCTATGTTTATCTTCTGCAGAATCCATAGAATGATAATGCCTGCAATTATAGATTTTAGATGGTAAATCCGAACTTGGCTGGAACTTTAATGAGCAAAATAATAGCCATCATTAAGTTCAATTTCGGCATCTTTTTGCCTTGGGGCATTATCCAGTTTCTTAAGCAAATGCTGCATAATACCAGAAAAAAGAAACCCGTCTTTTGCAGTGGTTATAAAAGCCACACCTTCTTTAAGGAGGAAATCACGCTGCCCGGAGATTAATTCAAAGATTAGCTGAACGATAGTAGCTTTCACCTCAAATTCTATAGATTTCTTCGAATCTGAATATGCCAGGCAATTGATTTCAATAACAATTTGTCTGACGGCAAATTTTTTGTTCTGAGATAACACAAACGACTTTGCCAAATCATTTGCGATTTCAATGACTGTTGCCATGATTTTGGATATTGGATTCGCTAAAAATAGATAAGATTGTGTTTATAGTAATAAAAAAGGGGTTTAAGTATATCCTCATTAGGCTTACTTAAATACGGTAATTATTAAAAATCGGTTTGCCATTCAATTTTTTTGTACCCGGCTATTTGCCGTCTATGAAGCATTCTTGCGTCGCACTCTTGTACTGTATCAAGAAAGGCAACAAGGCAAAGTGGCAATAGGCAAAGAGTAATTTGCAATTGCTCATAAAAATTCCGGACGTACAAGAGTGCAAGAGGCGATCCTAAGGAGAACCCTTGCCCGGCTCAAAAAATCAGTAATCCATGTAAATCAAAAACAGCAAACCATAAACTTAAAACTGGCAACTTTACTTTAGTTTTGCCCGCACAAAAATCGATGTATGAAGGCTATTCAAATGGTGGATCTTAAAACACAGTACCAGAAAATAAAACCGGAAATTGATGCTGCCGTAATTGGCGTACTCGAAAGTTCTGCATTCATTAATGGCAAGCCTGTTCAGGATTTTGCTGATAATCTGTCGGCTTACCTCGGTGCCAAACATGTAATACCCTGCGCCAACGGAACCGATGCTTTACAGATTGCTATGATGGCGCTGGGCCTGCAACCCGGTGATGAAGTAATAACACCATCCTTTACTTATATAGCCACTACAGAAGTGGTGGCATTGCTGAGGCTAACTCCCGTTTTTGTGGAAGTAGATTCCCAAACTTTTTGCATGGATCCAGAGGCTTTGCGCAAAGCTATCACACCAAAAACCAAAGCCATTGTTCCGGTACATTTATATGGTCATGCGGCCAATATGGAAGCGATAATGCAAATTGCCAACGAACACAATTTATTTATAATTGAAGACAATGCGCAGGCAATTGGAAGTGATTATTTTTTTAGTGACGGAAGTAAAAAGAAAACTGGAACGATCGGAACGATTGGCACTACTTCATTTTTCCCTTCGAAAAATCTTGGTGGTTACGGCGATGGCGGCGCCATCTGTACCAACGATGATGAACTTGCAGCTAAAATGAAAATGGTTGCCAACCACGGCCAAAGTAAAAGATATTATCATGATCTTGTTGGGTGCAATTCGAGGTTAGATACATTGCAGGCCGCTATTCTCAACATTAAGCTGCGCGAACTTGATAACTATATTGCCGCAAGAAGAAAAGCCGCTGATTATTACGATAATGCATTTGCTAACAATCCTAAAATCACAACCCCTTACCGCGCAGATTACTGCAATCATGTTTTTCATCAGTATACATTAAAACTGGAAGGGGTAAACCGAGATGGTTTATGCGAATACCTCGCCACAAAGAACATTCCTTCCATGATCTACTATCCTGTTCCCGGCCACAGGCAAAAAATGTTCGACTCTTTTAATTTGCCCCAAAAAGATTTAATGGTCACAGACTGGCTAACAGAAAGGGTTATATCATTACCCATACATACAGAACTGGAAGATGAGCAACTGGCTTATATTACATCTTCAGTTATGGAATACATCAACCAATAAATTCAGTATAACTATGAGCAAAAAACGCGTATTGATTACTGGTGCTGCAGGTTTCCTCGGCTCACATCTTTGCGACCGGTTTATTAAAGAAGGGTTTCATGTAATAGGCATGGATAACCTTATTACCGGCGACCTGAGAAACATCGAACACCTTTTCCCGCTGGAACATTTTGAGTTTTACCACCACGATGTTTCCAAGTTTATTCATGTTCCCGGCGAGTTAGATTATATCCTTCATTTCGCGTCGCCGGCAAGCCCGATAGATTATTTAAAGATTCCTATACAAACCTTAAAAGTAAGTTCACTTGGCACGCATAATTGCCTTGGCCTGGCCAAAGTAAAAAACGCCAGGATGCTGGTGGCGTCAACCAGTGAAGTGTATGGCGATCCGCTGGTACATCCGCAAAACGAGGAATACTGGGGCAATGTAAACCCTGTTGGTCCGCGTGGCGTGTACGACGAAGCCAAGCGTTTCCAGGAAGCCATAACCATGGCATATCACACCTTCCATCAACTCGAAACAAGGATCGTTCGCATCTTTAATACTTATGGCCCGCGCATGCGGTTGAATGATGGCCGTGCACTGCCTGCATTCATTGGCCAGGCCTTGCGTGGAGAAGACCTTACCGTTTTTGGCGATGGCAGCCAAACCCGTTCTTTCTGTTATGTAGACGATCTTATTGATGGCATTTACCGCCTGCTCATGAGCGATTATGCAAAGCCCGTAAACATTGGCAACCCTACAGAAATTTCTCTAAAAGATTTTGCAGAAGAAGTGCTTAAACTTACCGGTTCAAATGTAAAACTGGTATATAAAGATTTGCCGGTTGACGATCCCAAACAACGACAGCCGGATATTACAAAAGCAAGGGAAATTCTTGGCTGGGAACCAAAGGTTGACAGAGCTGAAGGTTTGAAAAAAACTTACGACTATTTCAAATCTTTACCCAACGAAGAGTTGTATAAACTGCCAAAAGAGTTTCAGTCGAAGAAGTAATTTTTTGAGCCAGGCGGAAGGATAAGAATGAAGCTTTTCTTGCGTCGCACTCTTGTACGTTCATATTATTACTGAGCTTTTACCGAAGCGAAGATTGAACAGCAGCGGGCAAGTGCCGATAAGGTTATTGCACCATGCTGAATAAAGAATTAAACGTACAAGAGTGCGACGCAAGAAAAGCTAATAGCAGCAATGCAGCCGGGTTAATAAATATATCATTCCATGCAGAAGCCAACCATCATCATATCAGGAAAAAACGGACAGCTTGGAAACGAGCTTCAGGATGCCGCATTATTGTTTCCCCAGTTTCATTACCGCTTTTTTGGAAAAGATGAACTCGATATTTCAAACATACAGGAACTTGAAACCATCTTTAAAAAATACAAGCCTTCATTTTTCATTAACACCGCAGCATACACCGCAGTTGACAAAGCCGAAACCGAACAGGAAAAAGCTTACATGATTAATGCGGAAGCACCGGGTATTATTGCAAAAGCCTGTAACCAATACAACACAAAGCTGGTACAGGTTTCAACTGATTATGTTTTCAACGGCAAAGCTGAACAACCTTATAAAGAAGACGATAAAACCGACCCGGTAAATTATTATGGTTTTACAAAATGGATGGGCGAACAGCTTGCCATTGCCAACAACCCGCAAACAATTGTTATACGCACATCGTGGGTGTATAGTGTGTATGGAAACAATTTTGTGAAGACCATGCTGCGCTTAATGAAAGACCGCAAAGAACTCAATGTTGTAAGCGACCAGTTTGGATCGCCTACTTATGCCAAAGACCTTGCAGAAAGCATTCTGCAAATAATCAATACCGAATGGCCTGCCATGCATGGCGACGAATGTATATTTCATTTTAGCAACGAGGGCGCTATTTCCTGGTACGATTTTGCTACCGCCATCTGCG
>JANXWM010000004.1 GCA_025351145.1 Chitinophagaceae bacterium | reverse complement strand
GCTTTTTTCACATTAAATGGATTTCCAAGAACAGGCAATGATGCTTTAAGTGCCGAAAATGGAAGTTGCCAAACACCTTTCATAGGTGCTGGGTCAATGGCAATACAACCACTTGCCAAACCACGACTTAACAATATTTGTGCGATAAGTCCTCCAAATGAATGCCCAATAACAATTGGTTTCTCTGGAAGAGTTGCAATTATTTTTGCATAACTTTCAACAATTTCTTCTACTCCTCGGTTCGCAATGGCTTGTGGGTTTACACGACATCCAGCAACTGTTTCAGTGTCACCTGGCCAACCTGGATTTATTGTTTTATATCCTTGTTCGGTAAAAAAGTCTATCCATTGTTGCCAAGAAGATGTGTGTATCCATAATCCGTGTATAAATACAATTGTTTTTGATTTTGTCATTTTTTCGTTATTTAAATTTTGTGAAAAAGAATTTGTTTGAAGTGTCAAGCACAACAAAACAGAAAATAGAAATTTGCTTTTTGTTTTCATTCAGCAAAAGTCTAATTTCTTTTTCAGCAAAATATTAACCCAAGTTAAAATCGTATCACTTGCCTGAAATTCTTTTTCTAATTCTGCTCAAAGAAGGCCCTTGTATTCCCAAATAAGATGAAATATGATATAGCGGAATATTATTAAAAATGTCAGGATGGTTTTTTAGTAAATCCAAATAGCGTTCTTCGGGTGTTTTGAAAACAAAACTCTCCATTCTTTCAATGGTTAAATTAAATGCTTCTTGTGCCATTAAACGACCAAAGCGTTCCCATTTATGAGATTGTTTGTAAAGAGAAAGTAAGTCGTCAATATTTATATAAAGTATTGAGGCGTTGGTCAATGCTTGGGTTTGATAGTCGCAAGGTGTTTGATTGATAAAACTTTTGAACGGAACAACAAATTGATTTTTTGAATACAAAAAAATATTTTTTTCTTCATATGATTTTTTGTCTATAACATACGAACGAAAAGCACCTTCGGTTATAAATCCTAAATACCTACAAATAGTTTTTTGTTGGTTGAAATAATCGCCCTTTTTATATATTTTAGTGTGCCAACAAGAAATGGACAAATTAAATTCGTCTGCTGTCAAGTCGGCAAATTGGTTAAGAGCATAGGCAAGTATTTCTATTTCTGTCATTATTTTTTTTATTGTTGATGTGTCGTTCTACAATGACCGCTAACTCAAAAATATGCGAAAGTTCGCAATAAAACTTTCGCATATTCACCCATAAAAGTTGTATTTACGAAACTTCGCAATCTTCGCTTCGGTAAAGCTCCATAGAACTACCAACCGTACAAGAGTGCGTTGCCGTCATGCCGAATTCATTTCGGCATCTCCTGATAAAACATTTTTACGACTACAAGAGACCCTGAAATAAATTCAGGGTGACGGCACTTGCTGATTCGCGTCAATCTTTGCTTCGGTAAAGCTCCATAGAACTACCAACCGCACAAGTGTGCGACGCAACAGACGATCCCCAAAGAACTATAGCCGGGCTCATAATGCTCTAAAAATAAAAGCACCGCCATTATGCAAAGGCGGTGCTTTTATTTTATTTAAATCTTCGGCTACTTGTGGGCGGCTATTTCTAAAAGCTCTTTGTCGGGATTGTTTTTTAGTGCGCACACATTGTCAAATATCATGGTTGCTCCGTTCTCCGGCGTGTACTTTGGCCATACGGGCAAACCGGCTGCATTAGGGTTGCCGGTTCTTGCAAAATTGATCCATGCCTGGCTCATTTTGGCAGCAAGCGCATAAGCTTCTTTTCCGCCGCCGGTCATTTCTTCGCAGCGTTTTATATTGTTGAACTGAAAGGCAAGGTCCATACAGTGCATTGCTTTGTATATACCATCGTTTACCGGCGACTGCCAGGTGAAAAGATACATGTACACAGGCGCCGTGCCGCTGCTTACTTTAAGGTTTGCCTGCATAATTGAAAGCGGCCTGAAATTGAGGTCGATATCTGTATAGTCAGAAGGTTTAACGGTGTTGGGATAAGTCTTTTTTACCGCCGCAATATAGGCATCTGCCTTATCGCCAAAGCTCTTTTTCAACATGCCTTTCGCCTGCTCCATCGTAATATCCCTCGTGGTGGGGTTAAAGGGTGCAAATTCATTTTTGGTTGAGCCCACCAGTAGCGGAATATCTTTAGAAAGCTCTGTGGCCGCGGCTTCTGTTGGCTGATAAGGCAGAATAGCCCCATCAAGAATAGGGCCCCAGCCTAAGCCAAAACCCGGTACAGGTTTTCCTTCGGCTTTTAATGCTTCCTGTACTTTGCTCAATGCTTTTTTACCGGCTGCATTCAGTTTTTCGTACGATATTTTTTGCAGTGAATCTACCTGCGATGGATCAATGCTTAACTCCTGCAACAAAGCTGCACCTACTCTTTTTGCAATAGCTGCATCCATAAAGCTGGTAATGTAGCTCCCGCTTTGTACAATGGCTTTGCTAAACAATCCTTTTGCAGAAGGTGCATTCATAAGGCAGGTAACTTTTCCGCCACCGCCGCTCTGGCCAAAAATGGTAACGTTGTTCGGGTCGCCCCCAAATTGCGCAATGTTTTCTTTAACCCACTGCAGCGCTGCAACAAGGTCCATTAATCCGGCATTTGGCGAGTACTTGTATTTTTCGCCATAAGCTGAAAGGTCTAAAAAGCCCAGTATGTTTAAACGGTGGTTTACCGAAACCACCACTACATCGCCTTTTTTGGTTAAGCTCTCGCCATCGTAAGAAGGCAGTTCAATAGAAGAACCTGCGGTAAAACCGCCGCCATGCAGCCAAACCATTACGGGGCGTTTTTTCTGGTCATTGATCTTCTGTGTCCACACATTTAAACTCAGGCAGTTTTCGTTGGTATAGCCCAGGTCGTGGTTGAAGGGAAATTCAAATTCATCGTTTGTTGTAACCGTGGGGTCTGTGGGACATACGGGGCCGTAACTCATGGAGCTGCGCACACCTTGCCACGGAGCCAGCCTTGCCGGCGGCATAAAGCGTTCTGCTTTTGCATAAGGGATGCCTTTGTAGGTATAAATGCCATCGTGTATATAGCCTTTTACCTTACCGGTTTGGGTTTGTACAATGGCAATATCTTTACCTGCGCTGATACCGCTTACAGGAGCCTGAGCAATGGCAAATGCAGGAATGATGGCAACCGCTAAAGACATCAATAGTGATGTATTTTTTTTCATAACAATTGGTTGGTTTTATTTATTATGCTGAAAGATATACAGAGACCCATTTTTAAAAAGCAATTTGCGATGAAACAGGAAAAGAAAGCTACGAAACCATGGTACACAAGCCTATAGTTTTAACCGTTGTGAAAGATAATCATTTCAGTTTTCATTTTGTACCTGGCCGGGGATACTTTTCCCGGCATCCGTTGCGTCGCACTCTTGTACGGTTGGATTATATATTGGGCTTTGCCCGCAGTCTCCCAGCAACGGCGGCGTTGCGTCATGGGGCAAAACAACTCAAAACGGTTTTGTTGATTTTCAATTAGTTAGTGCCGAGTTGTATCGCAGCGCAGATTTAAAAGAAGATAGAAATGAATGCTGATGGGCCGCGACCAACAGCGGCATCGTGTAACTCTGTGAAAAGACTCTGTGCAACTCTGTGGTTAAAAATCCGCTGCGTGTTATGGCCGCATGACTATTTTCAATCTACCGCAAGCAGGCACACTGTTTATTCCTTTATAAACTTTATCGTTTCGGTTTTAATACCCGAATCAATCTTTACATAGTAAGTTCCGGGAGCAAGTTTTTTTACATTTACAGCAAAGTTGCTGTTGCCGGTTGTGGCTTTAATAATGGCATTTCCCTGTATATCAAAAATGGAGATATTTGTTTTGGTAGCTGCATGCAAACCTTCAATGTTGAGTATTTCTTTTACAGGGTTTGGATAAACTTTTATGCCCAAGCCGGCGGTTTGTACATCATCTGTATTGGAATCATCTGCAGCAAAACCTGCATCATCATTTTTAATTAAGCAGGTTGCGGTATCCATACTGCCAAGCGTGGCGTTTACCGGGTTAGCAATGATTAAAGAGAATGTTTCGTTGGGTTCTTTAACGGCATCCCCGATTACATTTACTGTTACTGAAGCTGAAAGTTTTCCTGCCTTTATGGTAACTGTGCCGGTTGCATTTTTGTAATCGCTACCCTTTATTGCGGTGCCATCTAAAGTTTTAAAATTCACTTTTACGGGAAGGCTTGACGCCTTGCTAAGCACCACCTGGAAAACAGCAGGAGTAAGGCCTGTATTGCCTTCTGTAACAGAAATGTTTTTACGGAGGCTTACGGTGATTGGGTCATCGCCTTTAACGCGGGCTAAACTTATTCCGGGATCAGCTAAACATATAATTTTGCCATCCTTTTGTAAAGCCGCGGAATGGCTATAAGTACCTGCGCTAAAGTTGAAAACAGATTTGCCGTTAATGCCAAATGAGGAATCAATAGTTCCATTGGCTTTAAAGCGAGCTACTAATACATTTCCAGCATCCGTTTGACCTGAGATGATAAGCTTGCCATCTTCCTGTTCCATAACTTTATTTGCAAACACTCCTGTTTCGCCAAGTTTTGTTGTGACTTTTCCATTTGATCCGAAAGTAGAATCTATTTTTCCATTTATATTGTATTTGACTAATGCTATATAACTACCATTAACTGCATTTTCGATAGTCCCGCCGGCTGCTATAATGCTTCCATTATTTAATATGGCAACCGAATAGAGATTATCAATATTTCCATAAAAGTCAGTTAGCACTTGGCCATTGATTCCAAAACTTGAGTCATATAGTCCACTTGGCAAAAGCCGGGTTACCCCAAAATTTGAATAATATGTAGAAAAATCTAGCACGTTCTCACCTGTCACTATTTTTCCATCCGATTGAAGATGAACCGTAGTCAAACCCGAGTAAATCATATTCTGGGTTCTTAAAATACCATTAACCGCAAACGACGAATCTAGAATGCCATTTGATTTGTATCTCACGACACAATACCCATCACTATTGCCATCTGCAATTATTTTCCCGTCTGCCTGTAAAGCCACAGAAAAGATTTCATTTTCCTTTGGAAAAGGGCCGATGAAATCCACTTCTTTACCATTGTTCCCAAATGTTGAATCTAAATTTCCATTTGGCATATAACGGGATATTGCAAAATAGTCCGGTCCAATAAAAGGATGATAGACATACCCACCCACTAATATTTTATTATCGTTTTGAATTGTTATACAAGTTGCAACGGCACCAGTATAATATCCTGTATCAAAAAGTGTATTTACTTTTCCATTGGAACCAAAACTCGAATCAATACTACCATTCGTATTGAAACGGCTGAGTACAAAATAAGACTGAGTTATTCCGTATTCGAATGTCGCAGCAACTACAATTTTTCCATCTGCTTGGATGGCAATAGGATCCGATCCAAATCGAATTGTAGCAAAATTTTCTGTTACTTTCCCATTCACGCCAAAACTACTATCCAATGTTCCGGGCTGGGCTTTTAGTAAAGAGAAAGATGTAAATAAAAGCCATATAATTAAAGCGGTGCGTAGTGTTGGTTTCATAAATAATCTTTTAAGCGGTTAAGATTTTTAAAGTGTTTTAGTATTTCGAATGTAAGCGTTTTTAAAACAGTGAATGTGTTTTGCATATTAAATTAACGGCCTTCTATACACTATTTGTTTATCGCTATCTTAGATAAAATTCTGATCTCGTACTTTCAAAATGAGGCATACCAATAACTTTAACCTGCTTAGACTTGCGGCTGCCTTAATGGTGATTATTTCTCATTCGTTTGGTGTGCTGGATAAGGGCAATGAACAGCCCATGTTCTGGATTTGCAACAGGCAAATCATTGGCAGCAGCCTTGGCGTATTTATCTTTTTTGCCATTAGCGGATACCTTGTAATGCAAAGCCTGCAGCGTGTTTCAACAAACTGGCAATACCTGCGCAACAGGGCTTTGCGCATTTTTCCGGCATTGATCGTTTGCAATATTTTATGCGTTGTATTGCTGGGTTTATTTTTTGGTTCATTACCTTTTACCGCATACCTGCTGCGTACAGATACGTGGAGTTATTTATGGTACAATACAGCCCTATACCATAACCAGTTTTATTTGCCTGGTGTATTCAACAACCTTAAACCGGCAAACGATATCAATGCTTCTATATGGACATTAACGCCGGAAGTTTTATTATATATTTTGCTGCTTATATTGTCGCTGTTAAAATTATTTAAATCAACTGTTGTAGCTGCTATTTCATTTGTTCTGTTTATGGTATGCTGCTCTTTGCTGCATGATCAGTCTTATAATGGCTGGCCGCTTGATTATTATATTAGCTTCTCTATGTTTTTTTTCCAGGGCGCTGCGTTGTATTTGTTTAGAAAATATATTTCGTTCAGGTGGTATTGGGTGTTGCCTGGTGCACTGCTTATCTATTTTATTCCCGATGCATGGGTTAAGTGGATGCTCTTTACTTTGCTGGTGAGTTACGTTGTTATATATATTGGAAATACAAGGCAACTTGTAAGCCTTAAAGGATATGATGTTTCGTATGGCTTGTATATTTATGCTTATCCTGTACAGCAGATTTTATTAATAACCATTGGCTCTGCAATTAACCCCTGGCTTCAGTCCTTTTTAACGGTGCTTTGTACGCTGCCTTTTGCTTTTGTTTCATGGATATTTATAGAAAGGCCGGCTTTATCATTAAAGAAAAACAACTTTTCTTTTTAGCATTGAAAATTTTTATGAGCCAAACTGAATTGCTGCTATGAAGCTTCTCTTGCGTCGCACTCTTGTACATTCGGAGCAACAGGCAACAAGGCAAAGAGGCAAAGAGTTGTTTATTATTATTTTTCACTGTTCATTAAAGTTCCAAACGTACAAGAGTGCGACGCAAGAGGCGATGATCAAAGATCTGCTGCCGGTTAACAAAAGCTTCCCCTTAAAACATAAAATAAACATGGCATTATTTTGTATTCATTCTATGTATGAAAAAATGGTGGATTACTGCGACCGTATTATTATTACTTACAGGCGGAACATGGATGTATTTAAAGTACAGGAAAAGCGACGACTTTGAACCTTTAATAAAAGCCAAACTGCAGCAGGCTGTAAAAGATGGATCTAACGGTTTGTATACATTGGAAACAGGGAAAATTGAAATTGATATCGTTAATTCAAGTGTGGTGGTAATTGATGCCAGGCTGGTAATTGATTCCACAAGGTTAAAAGTGCTGGACAGTTTATATGAGGCACCGGATGATATTTATAAAATTTCTTTTAAAGCATTAAGTGTAACCGGTATTGGTGCTGCAGATATTCTTAATAAGGACAGTATTAATCTTAAGGTTGTGTATGTTAATGAACCATCTGTAGAAATTTATCATCACAAGCGGGCATATCATTATAAATTAAAAGATACCTCTTCACTTTACTCACGAATCTCCAAAGGGTTGGGTCATGTTAAAGTTGAAAACCTTGTGATTACAAAAATGGATTTTATCTATAATAATATTGCAAAGAAAAATAAGGTTACAAAGTTCGGGAATGTATCGATGGATTTTAGAGACATTGATATAGATTCAGCAACACAATTTGATACCAGTCGGTTTTTGTATGCAAAAGATGCCAATATTTTTTTAAACAATTACTCCATAAAGACTGCAGACAGCCTTTATATTTTTTCTGTTGATTCTGTTGCTTTGCATGCAGCAACAGGCAATATGGATTTAACAGGTGTTCAGTTTAAACCACGTGGAAAAAAAGAAAACTTCAGCAGTAAACTTAAGTATTACCAGGACAGGTACGATATAAATATATCAACCATTTTATTTAAAAATAGTGACTGGTACCAGCTATTGAGTGAAGAAGGATTTTCTGCCGGTGAAGCTGTATTGGGAAATGGTGAAATTGAAATATTCGGCGATAGGTCACTACCGTCAGCAGGGGGTGCAAAACTTGGTAACTATCCCCAGCAATTGCTTGTAAAAACTGAAATACCTTTGCAGGTTCCGCTGTTAAAATTGAAAAATTTTAAACTTGTTTATAAAGAATTCAATCCCGCTTCCGGGAAAACAGGCGAGGTTGAATTTGATAAAATAAATGCAACCATTACGAATGCAGTTAATCAAAAGGAAGACATAGAAAAAAATCATTTTTTAAAAATTGATGCGCATGCCCTGGCAATGGGGGAAGGCGATTTAAATGCTGTGTTTAATCTTGACCTTTCTAAAGCAAATACAGGCATTTTTTCAGCTAATGTTGATCTTGGTAAAATGAACGGAAAATTATTTAATAAGGCCATTACGCCGCTAAGCCTTGTTGAAATAAATGAGCTTAACATCAATAGCTTAAAAGCCCATATAGACGGCAATAATACCAGTGCAGGCGCATCGGTAACTTTTGCTTATGACGGCCTTGATATTACCGCACTTAAAGCAGATGACCAATCGGGCAAATTAAAAAGCAAAGGGTTTTTAAGTTTTGTGGCCAACACATTTGTTATAAAAAAATCGTCGCCTCAAAAAGGCAAATCTTTAGTAACGCAGCAGGTTAATTAGTCGATCCTCAAAAACTTTACGATGCTCAATCTGATTGAGTTTAGGTATTTTATCGGCTAAATAAGGTTGCAGGATTTTGTGGTAACTTTAAAAAATCTTGCAATTTTTTTTATGTTAACAAAACCGGCAAAATCATT
>JANXWM010000003.1 GCA_025351145.1 Chitinophagaceae bacterium | reverse complement strand
ATCAGTAAATTATCAAGGGTATTTGCAACACTGGCCATACTCATCTCCTGTTTGGGTTTGTTTGGTCTTGCTGCCTACACTGCAGAACGCAGAACAAAAGAAATAGGTGTTCGTAAAGTATTAGGGGCATCTGTAGCGGGGCTGGCTGGTTTGTTATCCAAAGATTTTTTAAAACTGGTTACAATCTCCTGTATTGTTGCATTTCCAGTGGCCTGGTGGATGATGCAAAACTGGTTAAAGACCTATTCGTATAGAATAGAAATAAGCTGGTGGATATTTTTAATTGCCGGCCTTGTTGCCATAGTAATTGCTTTGGCAACGGTAAGTTTTCAGGCAGTAAAAGCGGCGATAGCTAACCCGGTAAAGAGTTTGAGAACGGAATAGTTTGATGTGCAAATGTGCGGATGTGCGAATGAAAGGAAAAGGATTTTTTGAGCCAGGCATTAGAATACGAATTAAGCTTTCGTTGCGTCGCACTCTTTAACTGCTATAGCTTTTTTGAGCAAAGCGAAGATAAAAGCGACGGCATGTCTTGTACGCTTTGTTCAATAATGATCTGAACGTACAAGTGAGTGACACAACGAAGATGAGTTGAGAACAAAAGCTAAGTACAAAAAAATATTACTTACAACTAATAACACAAAGTATGTTTAAACACTTTTTCAAAACAACATTCCGTAACCTTTCCAAAAACAAAGGCTACAGTTTCCTTAACATTTTCGGATTGGCAATCGGCATTGCCTGTGCAGGCCTTATATTTTTATGGGTGGAGGATGAAGTAAATTTTGATAACAACAATCTAAATAAAGACCGCATCTTCCTGGTAAAAACAAATAATAAAGTTGACGATGGTGTGTTTACACATTCATCAACTGCAGGCCCCATGGCGCCTGCCATGCAGGCTACTATACCGGGCATAGCAAACACATGCCGTACAACGGAAGGTGGTTCTTCATTTTTATTTGCCATTGGCAATAAAGCAGTGAATGCTTCAGGCGAATATGTTGAGCCATCTTTCTTCAGCATGTTTACATTGCCATTTGTGCAGGGTAATGCAGGCAATGCTTTTCAGCAATTGCATTCCATTGTACTGACAGAAAAAACAGCGCAGAAATTTTTTGGTGATGATAAGAATGTAATCGGCAAAACAGTGCGCATAGATAACAAACAGGATTATGTAGTTAGCGGCGTTATAAAAGATTTGCCTGAAAATTCAACGATCCGGTTTGAATGGCTGGCGCCTTTTAAAGTTTGGTATGATGAAAACCCGAGGGCTGCAACATGGTTCAATTTTGGATTGACCACTTATATTGAGCTAAAGCCCGGTGTTGATGCAAATACTATTAATCAAAAATTATTAAACCCTTTTTACGATTTTACAACGCAGAAAGTTGAAACAGAAAAATCATCGGTACATGTTTTTTTATTCGGCATGAATGATTGGCATTTGCGGGATGATTTTGATAATGGAACATTAACCGGCGGCGGCAGAATTTTATATGTGCGTTTGTTCAGCATTATTGCATGGATCATTTTATTTATTGCATGCATCAATTTTATGAACCTTGCAACAGCAGGCAGCGAAAAGCGTTCAAAAGAAATCGGCGTAAGAAAAGTATTGGGCTCCGGAAAAAGAAGATTGGTATTTCAATTTATAGGCGAAGCAATATTCATGGCTTTGTTTGCCGGAGTTGTAGCTGTTATTATCATAACATTATTATTACCTGCATTTAATTCGCTGGTACAAAAAAATCTCTCTTTAGGTTTAAGCAATCCATATCACTTTACTGCATTATTATTAATAACGTTGATCTGCGGGCTTGTTGCAGGCAGCTATCCAGCATTATATTTATCATCCTTTAATCCTGTATTTGTTTTAAAGGGAATAAAATTAAAAACGGCAGGTGCCGCAATTATAAGAAAAGCGCTTGTGGTAACACAGTTTGCTGTTTCAATTATTTTGATCATCAGCACTATTGTTATTTACCTGCAAATACAACATGTAAAAACACGCGACCTCGGGTATAACAAAGACAACTTAATACAAATAGATGCGCAGGGCGATATCGCAAAAAATTTTGCTGCCATCAAACAAGACCTTACAAATACAGGCATTGTTACAAATGCTGCATTGGCAGATCATACAACTATTGATGGTGGAAATAATACCACGGGTATTTCCTGGCAAAACAAAGACCCCAACAGCAACATTGTTATTTCTCAAAGATTGGTAAGCAAAGAATTTATGTCAACCACCGGCATGCATATTATTGATGGAAGAGATTTTCAGCCGACTGATTTAGTCGAGTTTAACGATAACCATATGCCCAAAGATTCAGTACATGCCATGAATGTTATTATTACCGAATCAATGGCAAAAATGCTTGGCAAAGGAAGCGCCATTGGAAAAACCCTGCAGATGCAAACTGATAAAGGGGTTTCACGTATGCAGGTTATCGGTGTAACCAGAGACTATGTTTATGGCGACATGTACGGGCAATCTGCGCCGGTAGTTTTTTATAATATACCACAGGCGGCGAGTTTATTATACGTGAAAATGTCGCCACAAAGCAATCCTGAAAATGCGCTGGCTGCAATAACTGCCGTAATGAAAAAAGATAACCCCGCTTATCCTTTTGAATACAAATTTGTAGATGACCAGTTTAATGAAATGTTTTTAAGTGAAACACTCATCAGCAAATTATCAGAAGTATTTGCAGCGCTGGCTATTCTTATTTCATGTCTCGGGTTGT
The DNA here is from genome assembly GCA_025351145.1 of Chitinophagaceae bacterium. Taxonomy (GTDB): domain Bacteria; phylum Bacteroidota; class Bacteroidia; order Chitinophagales; family Chitinophagaceae; genus Limnovirga. Next base: position 4,508 of record JANXWM010000003.1, on the reverse strand, counting down.
TTGGTCTTGCTGCTTATACTGCTGAAAGAAGAACAAAAGAAATAGGCGTAAGAAAAGTGCTGGGGGCAAGTGTTTCCAGCCTCGCCGGGTTATTGTCAAAAGATTTTTTAAAGCTCGTGGTAGTGTCTTGCGTTGTTGCGTTTCCGCTTGCCTGGTTAGTAATGAATAGCTGGTTGCAGAACTATCAATATCGCATCACCATCAGTTGGTGGATATTTTTGGCGGCAGGTATTTCCGCTGTATTAATAGCATTATTAACAGTAAGTTTTCAGGCAATAAAAGCAGCAATAGCAAACCCGGTAAAGAGTTTGAGGACGGAGTAAACCAATGTGCAAATGTGCAGATTTGAAGATGTGCGAATGAAAGAAATGCGAAGAATTTTTATGAGCCAGGCGATAGAATAAATATTAAGCATCTGTTGCGTCGCACACTTGTACGGTTGGAGTATATGGCAGCAATAAAAGGCCGGGACCTGAAGATGAATAAAGTTGAAAACGTACAAGTGAGTGACATAAGCGAAGATGAGGAAAGAACAAATGCTGAATACAAAGAATTTATAACATACTACTTATAACTAATAACTTTTCTATGATAAAGAGCTATCTGAAAATTGCCTGGCGCAATTTGTTTCGTAACAAAGGGTTTTCTATTACGAATATTCTTGGTTTAACAATTGGTATCACATGCACTGTGCTTATACTTTTATGGGTGCATGATGAACTTACTTATGACACGTTTCAGCCCAACTATGAAAACGTTTACCAGGTTATTGCCAACCGTGATTTTAACAACCAGGTCTTTACAGACAGGAGCATGGTATTGCCGCTTGCAAATGAACTGGAACATAGCTCTGCACAAATAAAACATGCGGTTGTTACAACGCATCCACAACAACGTGTTCTTACCAAAGGAGCAGATAAATTAAAGAAAGATGGCCTCTTTGTAAGTGAGCATTACTTTGATGTATTTCCATCAAAGTTCATTAAAGGCAGTGCAGGTACTGCATTGAAAGATCCTAACTCAATTATACTTACTGCATCTGCTGCAAAAACATTTTTTGGTAAAGACGATCCAATAAATAAAGTGTTGAGGTTCGATAATCAGCAGGACGTAAAAGTAGTTACAATTGTAGAAGACATGCCCGAAAATTCTTCATTCAAATTTGATTGGTTACTACCATTCAATTATAATGATGAAGACACAAAACGTGCAATGAACGAATGGCAAAGTTCTTCCTGGAATGTGTATATACAAACTGCGCCCAATGCAGATACCAGCATCCTGAATAAAAGTATTACCAAAATAAAAAGAGCACATGGTAAAGATGAAATTAGCTCATATTTTATATTCCCTATGAGCCATTGGCATTTGTACAGCAATTTTGACAATGGTGTAAACATTGGTGGAATGATCGAGTATGTGAGATTGTTTTCTATAATCGCCGTCATCATTTTATTAATAGCATGCATCAACTTTATGAACCTCTCAACTGCACGCAGTGAGAAACGTGCAAAAGAAGTTGGTATAAGAAAAACATTAGGCTCGCAAAAGAAGCAACTGATATTACAATTCTTTTTTGAATCATTGATACTTACTGTTATTGCTTTTGTATTGGCTATTATGGCCGTTTTACTTTTATTGCCATCTTTTAATTTATTGGTTGATAAACAACTTTCCTTAAACCTGAGCGAGCCATTGTTTTGGTTAACTGCTTTAGGGATTATAGTTTTTACAGGCTTTGTAGCGGGCAGCTACCCTGCATTATATCTATCATCTTTTAATCCTGTAAAGGTTTTAAAAGGTACATTTATTTCAGGTAAAAGGACTGTTTTACCAAGACATGTTTTAGTTATATCCCAGTTTGTAATTTCTATTTTACTCATCTCTGCAACTATTATTGTATACCAGCAAATACAACATGTAAAAGACCGTGATAAAGGTTACGATCCTGCTAATCTTATCATGATTCCATCTACGCCGGATACAGATAAAAATTATGCGTTAATAAAACAGGAGCTGCTTTCCACGGGTATGATCAGTTCGGTTACAAGAACATCATCGCCTATTACAGAAGTGTGGTGGAACACGGGTTCTCCTGATTATGATGGCAAACCAGCCAATTCGCAAATCATTATGGGTGGCCTTGCAGTAGATGTAGATTTTACAAAAACAATGAGCATAAAAATGCTGCAGGGAAAAGATTTTACCGGTGCACCTGCTGACTCTGCTTACATGATACTTAATAAAGCAGCTGTTGATGCAATGGGTCTAAAAAATCCCGTTGGAATGCAAATGCGTTATGGTAAAAATTATACTGTAATTGGCGTAACTGATAATGCAGTGATGACTTCGCCTTTTGAGCCTGCATATCCAATGCTTATGCTGTTTGATCCTACCGGTTCTGGTGCGAATACGATGCGCCTGCAGAAAGGTGTATCGCCTGATAAAGCATTGGTTTCTATTGAACCGGTCTTTAAGAAATATAACACCGCCGTACCATTCGAGTACCAATTCGTTGACCAGGAATTTCAAAAGAAATTTGTAACTGAAGAACTCATTAGTAAGCTCACTAATATTTTTGCCGGTCTTGCTATTTTTATTTGTTGTCTTGGCCTTGCCGGTCTTGCTTCTTTCACCATTGAAAAGCGAATTCGTGAAATTGGTGTACGTAAGGTACTTGGCGCAAGTGTGCAGCAGTTGTTAATGCTTATCTCAAAGGAGTTTTTAAAGCTCGTTACTATCGCTTTTGCTATTGCAGTGCCGCTAACATATTGGGCCATGACTAACTGGCTGGCAAAATATGAGTATCGTATAAATATTAGTATCTGGCTTTTTGTGAGTGTTGGCATTGCTATGTTTTTGTTGACCTTAATTGTAGTAAGTATCAATACTGTTAAAGCGGCAGTAGCAAATCCTGTAAAGAATTTGAGAACGGAATAGTAGCCCCGACCCTAAAGGGAGAAGAGAGATTTTTTTAGCCCCCTTTAGTGAATGGGGGCATCATCGGTTGCGTTCTTAATCCCACATGTTTCATCGGGACGCACTCTTGTACGCTTTTTTTATTACTGAACTGAAAGTACAAGTGTGCGACGCAACGAAGATGAATGAAGGGCAAAAAGCTAAGTACAAAAAACTTATACCTTTTAATATGTTTAAAAATTATTTCAAAACAGCCTGGCGCAATTTCACAAAGAATAAAACTTTTTCTTTTATCAATATTACAGGTCTTGCTATTGGCATGGCGGCGGCTATATTGATTTTTTTGTGGATGCAAAATGAAATGAGCCGCGATACACTATATTCAGAATCTGACAGATTGTATCTTATGTATAACCGCGATAAGTTTAATGGACAGCAATGGGCATGGAACTCAACGCCAAAGATACTGGCACCAACGCTTAAGAAAGATTATCCTGAAGTGGAAGATGCCGTGCGTGTAAATTCTTATAGTGCAAACTACCTGTTTACTGTTGGTGAAAAAAAATTAATTGAGCATGGATTTATTGTTGACAGCGGCTTTCTAAATATGTTTGATTTTCCTATGCTTTATGGAAACCCAACCAAAGCATTGAGTGGCAATTACAATATTGTTCTCACGGAAAAATTAGCTAAAATATTATTCGATAATGTGAATGTAATAGGCAAAACAATTAAGATTGACAGCACTGATATTTTCACCGTATCGGGTGTGATGAAAGATTTGCCAAACACTACTTCTTTTCAATTTGATTATTTGTTGCCGTGGGCTTACATGCATAAATTGGGGCAAGATGATGATGTTTGGGACAACAATTCTTTAAGCACTTACGTATTGCTAAAACAAAATGCTTCACACGATGCGTTTGATGCCAAAATAAAAAACATTACAGTTGATCATACAAAAAGCGGCACTCTGCCTTCAACAACTCAAGTATTCAGTTACCCTGTAAGCAAAACATATCTCTATGGCAAAAATGACAACGGGAAATTGGTTGCAGGGCGTATTGAAACAGTGAAATTGTTTGGCGTTATTGCTGCATTTATATTGTTGATTGCGTGCATCAACTTTATGAATCTTTCTACGGCACGCAGTGAAAAACGTGCAAAAGAAGTAGGCATACGCAAAGCAGTTGGTGCACAAAAATTTTCTTTGATTGCGCAGTTCATCGGCGAAAGTATTTTGCTTGCATTGTTTGCAGGCATCATTGCAATCCTGGTTGTGCAACTCGTATTACCATCTTACAACAGCCTTGTAAATAAACAACTCTACCTTGATTGGAACAACGCATATTTCTGGTTAGAGCTGCTTGCGTTTATCATTTTTACAGGCGTTATTGCCGGAAGTTATCCTGCATTTTTCCTTTCATCATTCAAGCCTGTAAAAGTTTTAAAGGGTACATTCCGTGCAGCCCATACTATTATCAAGCCACGTAAAGTATTAGTGATATTACAATTTACGTTTGCTATTGTTTTAATTATATCAACCATCATTATACTGCACCAAATAAATTATGCGCAGGAAAGGGAAG
>JANXWM010000002.1 GCA_025351145.1 Chitinophagaceae bacterium | reverse complement strand
GATGATTTTTTGGCCAAGCCTTTTGAACTGGATGACCTGCTTAAAATAATAGAGAAAAATATACTTTAAAAACCGAAAAGCCTTTTGGGTACAAGCTATAGTTTTCAAATCATCTTCACTTGCGTCGCACTCTTGTACGTTCGGAACTTTTCTGATCAATTGCGGATTACTCTTTGCCTCTTGCCTCTTTGCCTTGTTGCCTTTCTTAATGCCGCCGCATTATTTCTTCCATTTATCTTCCAGCACTTTTATAAAATAGCCACCAACCACACTGCGTGCCTGGAAGCCAACCTGCTTACCATCTGTAGTTTCGTGCCAGTCGCTGAGCGGCACCCGGGTTGGCGTTTCTGTGCTGTATTTATAAACAGGATTAATGAGTTGTTCAAAATCGTTTTGGTTACTTGCCAGTGTAGAAGTCCACATAATCCAGTCAGATTTTGTGTAAGTCTTTCTACTGTCCAGCGGCAAGCCAAAACTGTTTTGTTTGGTGAGGTAATAAGCCACTTCTTTGCTGTACACTTCTGCAGGAAATAAATTGAGGTGCATAATTTTATCCCACACAAGATTATACTTCTGGCTCCAGGTGTTTTTATCATTGAAGGTTAATGCATAATGATCGCCGGCACCGGCAAGCCCCTGCCATTTTGAAGCCATATCTTTTGCCATGGCACCATACTTTTCTGCTGTTGCTTTATCGCCGAGCATATCAGCCAGCATGGCATAACAACCAACGCCAACAATAGCTTTTACGGAGAGGTTTGCATTGCGTGCAAGGTGCCCCGCAAAATCATCGGTACATAACTGTGTGGCGGGATCGAGCCCCTCTTTGGTTAAGAAATCAACCCACTGCGTTAATGTTTTCCAGTGCGCTTTTGCGTAGTCTGCATTGCCTTCTGCTTTTGCGATTGCAGCAGTAAGAATAATCATGTTGCCAGACTCTTCTACAGGCATACCATCGCCGCCATAAATTTCTCCGTTGGCCATGGGATAAGTGCCTAAATCATGCGCCGCATAAGTGCGTGTGTACAACCCGCTTTTCTCGCAGAAATAAAATATACCGCTTAGCATGCCTTTCATTAATTCAGGATTGTAGGCAAGAAACAGAGGTGCTGACGGATAGGTAACATCAACCGTATTAATACATCCATTGCTGAAATTTTCTTTAGAGAAAAACAACAACTCACCTTGCGGGCTTTTTACCAACGAATGCGCTGCAATACTTTGCCTGTATGCAGTTATGCAGAGTTTTGCATAAGTTTCGCCGCCCGCTTTTAATGCATCATCGTAGATCATTTTATTCAGCACACCGCATTTTGATAATACAGAACTATACCCGCTATAAGATTGCTGTAAGAGCTTTTCAATAGTATCGCCTTCTTTAAGTTTCCACCAGGGTTTCAGGTTCTGTTGAAAATATTGGATTTCAAAAAGATTGTCATAACCAACCATTACCAGTTTCTCTGTTTCTTTAGCACCAATTTTTTCAGGAGCAAAAACAGTGTTTAACATTAATTCTTTTCCTGTTGAGATGTTCTTTGAAATGGGTATACCGGATGCAAAATTTTTTACAGATGCATCCATACCCGTAATACTTTGTTTTACTTTTTGTGCAATTGGCGCTGCTATATAAATATAGCCCCAGTCTATGCGAAGATCATCACCTTTCTTTTTAAGCACAGGCTGTTCCACCGAACCTGCTTTTAATATGGAAAGTACACCTGAAGTATATTGCTGCGTGGTTACCTGCTGCGAAGGAACATTAACAGCAAGATTTGCAGATGCACCAAAATATAATTGCACATTATGCTCTGTGCCATCATTTGATTTTGTTTTGAAAGACACATACGATATGGGCCTTGATAAAATATCAAGATCATTAATTAATAATGGCGAGGTAAAAGTTAAGGTAAGATCAACTGCACCGCATGCAAACTGATAAGTTGTTTGCGTGGCATTCATGTCCACACTTTTCTGTGTGGCATTTAAAATGTTTATGCTGTTTGCAGATGGCTTGGGGTCAGTGCTTAAACCCGCATCAAGATATGCGCCACCAGCTGTATTTTCGCAATGGATAGCCAATATATTTTTGCCTTTTTTAAGTTTACTTTTCAAAGCATCATCTATGAGGATATATTCCGCTTTACCATTCCAGCAAACGCAGTTATAAACCTCTTCGCCATTAATATAAACATGCACGCCATCATCATGATGCAATTTTAAATACAACTTTTCTGAAGGGATTTCACTCAATGTAAAAGTCCTGCGCATCCAAATGTTTTTACTCGTCCATACAGTTTTTGCATTCTCTTTATCATCACTAAATGGTGCCATGGTAGTTTTCCATTTGCTATCATCAAAGCTGGCATTCATCCATCCGTCTGCAGGCTGCGCTTCTGTGTATTTACATGTATAAGGTTTTTCATCTGCCGCTGCCAGCAAGGTTTTCAACCCTTTTTCTTCTTCACCCAAAAAGCGGTAAGCAGTGCCATCTACTTTTATTAAACCAAGCAGCGATTGATTTGCGCCAGTCCAGTGTTTTGTTGGTGATGCATTCAATTCATCCGTTGTTGACCATACACTGAAATAAGGATTATGCGTTATTAAAGGGTAAGCCGGTGCTTTATTTACCTGGGCAAAAATTTGTTGGGAAATTAATAAACAACTTATCGTCTTTGCAAATGCTTTTAAATCCATTTTTATTTTTTTGTAGTCAGCTTTAAATCTTTGTGAGGCTCCTGTTGCGTCGCACTCTTGTACGTTTGGATTATGCCTGAACAAAATACAATAAACCGCAGAGGCGCAAAGCCGCAGAGCAATTGTATTTTCTTTGTGCCTCTCCATCTCTGCGGTTAAAATCTACGCACCGGTAAAAGCCCCTTTTTGTTCAGAACGTACAAGAGTGCGACGCAACAATGCTTAATATTTATTCAATTGCCGGGCCCATAAAATAATTCCATTTTTCATTTTATTTCTTTCCGGTTAAAGATTTAATGAGTTTAATTTCTTCTTCACTATAAGGCGTTCCATCCTTTCTAAAAATATCATGGAACCAAACTTTGGGTTCAGCGCCATCCGGCATTGGTGTATCCCAGGCATAGATCGTATTTGTTTTTCCCGATACAAAACCCCAGTTAATAGCGCCCACATTATTTTGTTTTAGCAATGGCATAATATTCTCAAAGCGGCTGCCCCTTGTGCGTGCCATATATTCTGTACAAATCATCGGGCGGCCATAACTTTTCAAACTGTCTATTACCTGGACATGTTCTTTTTCATCGCTGTAATTGTGATAGGTAATTACATCAGAATTCTTTAACTGGAATGCATTCAACTCTTTAAGTTCTTTTGCCCAAACGCCTGCAGATAAAGGCTGATCCGGATTTACCTGCCTGCCCCAGCTAAATACTTTTGAAAGCAATGGCAAACTCTTGCTGCCATAACCACCATTGCCGGGCTCATTATATACATCCCATAAAAGGATCCTTTTATCGTGTTCGAATGTTGTTAATACATCCTTTACATATTTCTCCAGTGTGCTCACAATAGCTGGGTTATCATAATATAATTTGCCCGGATCTTTCACCCAGCCTGAGTTATGTATACCGGGTTTGGGGGTACGCTGTGTACCAGCCGCATAATTTTCATCCCAGCAATCATCAAAGAAAACAAATATGGTTTTGATGTGGTGCTTATCTGCAATAGCAAGGTATTCACCTACTCTTTTTTTAAAACCTTCAGGATCTGTTTCCCATGCAACATGATGAAGAAATACACGCATCGTATTTAAACCGATGCCTTCAGCAAAGCCAAGTTCTTTATCAATAGTGGCGGGATCAAAAGTTTCTTTCTGCCACATCTCTAACTGGTTGATGGCAGTACTCGGTATAAAGTTGCAGCCTCGCCGCCAACCTTCTTTGCTGTACCATTCAGCAGCTTTTTCTCTACTCCACACAGCCCGCTCTTTTTGAGCAAACACATTACTGTTTAAAAAGAAACCGGCAGCTATCAGTAACAATACATATTTCTTCATCGTAAAAAGGATTTATTTTATTTACCTTTTCAAGGTATCACTGTTATTGAAAAAATGCAACTATTTTTATCAATCATAAAAAGAAAATTGTTTGAAACAACTATCCTTCATTCTTGAACACAAGATCGTAGCCATTCTTCGCGGCATGCCACCAAAAGATACGATGCGCATAGCAAATGCTTTGTATAATGGTGGTATCCGCATTCTCGAAATCACTTTAAACTCGCAGGATGCATTACCCCTTATTGAGCAGCTGAGCCATGCATTCAAAGACAGGATGCTGATTGGTGCCGGTACCGTACTCAACAGCACCGATGCCCTGAATGCACTTGATGCCGGTGCTGCATTTCTTATATCCCCGTCACTTGATTTTGCAGTAATTAAAGCCGCTAAAGATGCAGGCGCAGTAAGTATTCCCGGGGCTTTTACACCTACTGAAATATTGAGTGCGCACAACAATGGTGCTGACATTGTAAAAATATTTCCATCCTTAGATGCTGCGTACATTAAAAATATATTGGCGCCGCTCAATCATATTCGTGTTATGCCAACAGGGGGTATTGATGCATCCAACATAAAAACATTCGCTTCTACAGGTGCAGTCGCATTTGGTATCGGCAGTGCATTGGTAAACAGTAAAGCTGCAATCGATGAAACTTACCTGGAAGAGCTTTCAATTAAAGCCGGTAAATTAATTGCTGCGCTAAATTAAATTTTACAGCAGGCTGTATTGGCTGTTAAAAGTTCCGTTATATTTTAAAGTACAAGTGTGCGACGCAAGGAACGATGCCATAAAAATCTTCTGCCTGGCTCAAAAAAAAATTCATTGCAAAATTTGGCTTAAACAGTTAAGCAATAAAAAGAAAATTTGTTCCTTAGCTGAAGAATATAAATTAAGCTTTCGTTGTGTCACTCACTTGTACGTTCAGAACAATATTCAGCAAAGCGAAGATCGAATAGTATCATGAATCATTTTATCAGTTGCGATTGGGGCACATCTTCGTTTCGGTTACGCTTGATCAATACCGAAACAAAAACTGTATTTGCTGAAACAAAGTCAGCACAAGGCATTGCTGCGACTTATGCATTATGGAAAGAAACAACTGCAGACAGAATTTCATTTTACACAGGCATTATAATTAATCAAATTTTACTGCTTCAACAGCAATGTGGTTATTCACTGGACAATGTTGATATAGTTATATCAGGAATGGCTTCTGCCAGCATTGGCATGGTGGAGCTGCCATACAAACCAATACCATTCAGCATTAACAATGCAGAACTTGAAACACATACAATACCTGCAACAAAATTATGCCTGCATAAAATGATCATCATCTCCGGCATACGTTCATCAAACGATGTTATGCGTGGCGAAGAAACGATGCTGGCAGGTTGCTCTATAAATAATGCAGACGAAGAACAACTCTTCATCTTCCCCGGCACACATTCGAAACATGTTACAATACAGAACGGGATCATCAAAGATTTCAAAACTTATATAACGGGTGAGGTATTCGATCTGTTAAGCAGTAAGAGTATCCTTGCTGCATCAATCGAAAAGGAAAGCAATTCTTATAAAAACAATAATGCATTTATAAAGGGTGTTTCTGATGCTGCTCACTCAAATATATTAAACAGTATTTTTCATGTACGTACCAATGACTTATTTGGCAATTTGGGCAAAAATGAAAACTATCATTACCTAAGCGGTTTACTGATTGGGGAGGAATTAAAAAACATAAAAGCAAAGAATACTGAAACTGTAACCATTGTTTCTTCGCTGCCGCTTTTAGCCTTATATACCGAAGCTTTAACTGCATTAGGTTTTAAGGCCATGCTAAAACAACAAAATGCTGATGAAGCATTAATCAACGGACAAGCATTAATATTGAAACATAATCAATAATTTTATTTTTAAAACATTGCCGTTATGAAAAAAGTAACTCTTCTCTCTTCATTAGTTATTGCCATTTGCTGCAGTTGCGGGACTTCTAAAACCGAAAACAAAGAAACAACGGCAACCATTAAAGACAGCGTTTACGGCAAAATAGAAATATATGATAAAGCTGCTGCCGCACTCATCGACAGCGATGCAACCATAGAAGTTGTTGGCAAAGGTTATACCTGGTCAGAAGGGCCGGTTTGGGTAGCCGATAAACAAATGCTCCTCTTCTCAGATGTTATTGAAAATAAAATATACCAATGGAAGCAGGGAGATACTGCCAAACTTTTTTTAACACCTTCAGGCTATACAGATACAGCAAAACGCGGCGGCGAAAATGGCTCCAACGGCCTTGCGCTCGATAAACAGGGCCGTTTATTACTTTGCCAGTCGGGCAACAGGCATGTAGCAAGGTTAAATGCTTCATTCGATGCCCCAAAGCCTGATTTTACCGTACTTGCAGCAAACTATAATGGCAAAAAATTCAATAGCCCTAATGACATTGTTGCCGACAGTAAAAACAATATTTATTTTACCGATCCCATTTATGGCTTGCCCAATAAAGAAAAGGATTCAACCAGGGAATTAAATTTTGAGGGTGTATATAAAATAAGTGCAGATGGCAAAACAACTTTGCTCATTGATTCAATACCCAATCCAAATGGCATTGCGCTTTCTCTAGATGAAAAGATTTTATATGTGGCCAGCAGCAATGGTGAGCACCCGGGCTGGTTTGCTTATACGCTTGATGAAAAAGGTAATATTAAAAGCGGCGGTATGCTGCTCAGTGCCGCAGCAATGAATGAAAAAGCAACTGTAAAACAAGGCGCCGATGGATTTAAAATTGACAGGTATGGAAACATATTCAGTTCCGGCCCTGATGGTGTTAATATTATTTCGCCGGAAGGAAAATTATTAGGGCTCATAAAGGTTTACAACCGCCGCACTTCTAACTGCGCCTTCAATGAAACAAAAGATATCTTATTTATTACCGCAGACGATGTTGTACTCAAAGTTGTTTTACACAAGTAATTACAGCCCGGGGTTAAGGCAGTAAATATTTTTAGCCCAGCATTTGTTTTTCATGGCATCACCTCTTGCGTCGCACTCTTGTACTTTTGGATTATGAATGAGCTTTTACCGAAGCGAAGAAATCCGGTTTTGAATGAAAAGAATAGCAAGCGAACCGCATAGTTCCTGCCACACACAAAAGCTATGAAAGGAAAGTCTGCGAGAAGGAAACGGCAACGAAACCACAAACTTGCCCTTATCATTTCTGTTTTTTATCTTACAGCTTAAACTTTAAACGCCATGAAAAGAATATTCAAAATTATCATTCCAATGTTTGTAATTATAACAGCTTGTAATACTAAGTCTGATACGTACACGCATTCCGAAACAGACTCTACAACCATCATTGGTAAGGATACATTTATGAAAGCTGATTACGGCATTAAGCAAAATAAACTGGTAGATATCTATAGCCTGATTTTAAAAAGCCCGGAACGCGTTAAAGAAATCCTTGGCACCCCAAATCAGGTAATTAAACACCCAAAAGACTGTGCATTACTGAAGCATTGTGAGTTAGAAATGCATTACAGAAAAGACAGTATTACCGTTCTATATGAAGATAATAAAGCAAGGTGGTTATCATTCGATGGGCTTCAAAATTACAAATGGGTAAGACTTCCGGAAATATTAGGGTTAAAGAATGAAAATCCTACTACAGAAACAGATCATTACACATGGTTTGATAATTTCGTTGGTATAAAACGAATTGCATTTATACCGGAATATCCATCAAGCGTGAGCTATGTTACTGTCGAACTTCAAGATTAATTAACATTTTTCCTTTCTTTTCGTGTGCTATCTCTGCGTCTCCCCGTCTCTGCGGTTAAAATCTTCGCTTCGGTAAAAGCTCAATAAAGTATCCAACCGTAAAAGAGTGCGACGCAAGGGAAGTATCATAGATTGATGCAGTTGGGTTCATAAAATAAATTCTTAATACAGACCTGCACTAACTAAAGAGAGAATGCTTTAAATTGTTTGATCAAATAAAATTGCTTGTATATGAGTAATAAATCCGGCCGCAGGTCTTTTATAAAAAATATAAGTATCGGCGGTGTAAGTGCCGTGATACTGCCTGCTGTTTCTATAAGCGCAGCAACTCAGGAAGAAACTGATGAGAAACAAATACCCGATAACAAAACCAGCACAAGAGTATATAACAGTGCTTATACAGGAAGCAATCTAAATCGTGTAGCATTTCCTATTGGCGGTTTAGGTGCAGGCATGTTTTGCATGGAAGGCACTGGTGCTGTTTCGCACATGTCTATCAAAAATCAGCCGGACGTTTTTAATGAGCCCGCAATGTTTGCCGCTATATGTGTAAGAGGTTTAAAGAATGGCGCAAAGGTTTTGGAAGGCCCGGTTCCGGACTGGAAAAAGTTTGGGCAAAAAGATGCAGGTAATGGCGCTACAGGCGCAACCATTGGTTTACCACGTTTTCATCACGCATCATTTCTTACAAGGTTTCCGTTTGCATTTCTTGACTTAGCAGACAATGATATTCCTTTAAAAGTACAGGTTACAGGATGGAGCCCGTTTATTCCCGGTGAAGAAGATAATTCAGGAATGCCCGTAGGTGCAATGGAATATAGTTTCACAAATACGGGCACACAAAAGCTTGATGCTGTATTTTCTTTCAACACAAAAAATTTTGTGCAAGTTGAAAATGGCAACAACAAAGTAAGGCCAGTAAAAAATGGATTTATTCTTACAGAAGAAGGAACAAAAGAAAAACCATTGCGAACAGATTTTGCTGTGTTTACAAATGAAAGCAATACAATAGTTGATCATTGTTGGTTTCGCGGTGGCTGGTGGGATCCTATCACCATGGCTTGGAATGCTGTAAAAAATGCAGAAATAAAAAACAATAGTCCGGTTGATAAAGATGCACCCGGCGCTTCTTTATATACGCCTTTCACTTTATTGCCAGGCGCTGCAAAGACCGTCAGGCTTATGTTTGCATGGTACACACCCGATTCTGAATTAACCTTTGGCAATATGGGGACACGCAAAGAAAACTGCGATCCTGCATCGGGTTGTTGTAATTCGCCTTCGGATATTGGTCTTGATAAATATGATAAAGACTTTGATGGAAAATTTTACAAACCATGGTATAGTAATCGTTTTAAAAATATAGAAGAAGTTTGCAGTTACTGGAACGACAACTATGAGGATCTAAAAAATAAATCAACATTATTTAAAGACGCATTTTATAAAAGTACATTACCACCTGAAGTAATAGAAGCAGTTGCCGCAAATCTTACTATCCTTAAATCTCCAACTGTGATGCGGCAATATGATGGAAGATTATGGAACTGGGAAGGCTGCGGCGATGCATGGGGTTGTTGTCATGGCTCCTGTACGCATGTATGGAATTACACACAAGCCACTGCACATTTATTTCCTGCATTGGAAAGAAGTTTACGTAACACAGAGTTCTGTGAAAGCCAGGATGAAAAAGGTCACCAGAATTTTAGGTCGGTGTTGCCTATAAAACCAGCCACCCATGAGTTTCATGCAGCAGCAGATGGACAGTTAGGTGGCATCATGAAAGTATACCGCGAATGGCGTATCAGTGGTGATAATGAATGGCTGAAAAAAATATTCCCCATGGTGCAGAAAAGTATGGATTACTGTATCAATACCTGGGATCCGCGACAGAAGGGCGTTATAGAAGAACCGCATCATAATACTTACGACATTGAATTCTGGGGTGCCGATGGAATGCACTGCAGTTTTTATCTCGGTTCATTAGAAGCCATCATTGCAATGGGTTCTCATTTAAATAAAGATGTAACACTGTATAAAGCACTTTCAGAACGTGGAAGAAAAATGATGGAAACCGTTTTATATGATGGTGAGTATTTTATACAGGATATACAGTTTAAGGGATTGAATGCAAAAGACCCAACTACAGCACAATCTTTTGGAGGAGAGTATTCGCAGGAGGCAAAAGATTTGCTGCAAAAAGAAGGACCAAAATATCAATATGGCAAAGGATGTTTATCCGATGGTGTGCTAGGTGCATGGATTGCACGCATGTGTGGATTGAGTGATCCTGTTGATGCAGCAAAAATAAAAAGTCATTTAAAAGCAGTGCACAAATACAATCTCAAAGAAAATTTAAGTGAGCATGCAAATCCACAACGTCCTGCTTATGCATTAGGTGATGAGGGTGGTCTGCTTTTGTGCTCATGGCCCAAAGGCGGCAAACTCTCTCTGCCATTCGTCTATAGCGATGAAGTATGGACAGGTATTGAGCACCAGGTTGCGTCACACTTGATGTTGATGGGGAATGTAAAAGAAGGGCTTGATATTGTTCGTGCTTCACGCAACCGTTACGATGGGCGCATAAGAAATCCTTTCAATGAATATGAATGTGGTCATTGGTATGCACGTGCATTATCAAGCTATGGTTACCTGCAGGCGCTTACAGGCGTGCGTTACGATGCAGTTGACAAAACATTATATGTAGATTCAAAGGTTGGAGATTTCGCTTCTTTTCTTTCTACAGAAACAGGTTTTGGAACAGTAAGTTTAAAAGCAGGAAAGCCCTTTGTTAATGTAGCTTATGGCTATATCAATATTGATAAAATAAATCTTTCAGGCAAAAGCATTGCATACAATAAAATCTAAACATGCAAATCGAAAATAACAGGATCGTATCACTTCGCTATGTGATGAAAAACGATAAAGGAGAAATTATGGAAGACAATACCAATGCAGAAGCGTTTACTTATGTGCATGGCAGCGGCAACCTGATGCCGGCACTGGAACATGCGATGACGGGGCTTTCATCCGGGGACAAAAAAATATTTTCTATCTCAGATAAACTGCTCAATGGAATATTTCATTTTGATGTAATGATAGACGATGTAAGAACAGCAACAGAAGGAGAGATCAGTAATGGCTTTCCCAATAAACTTCAGCAAACCAATAATTGCGGACCCGAGGGTTGTTGCTAAATATTTTTTGGGCCATAATGCAGTAAATCTATTAAGCTTTCGTTGCGTCGCACTCTTGTACTTTCTTAACAATATTCAGCACCTCAATTACAGTCTTGTTGCTTATAACAAACCTGTCAGGTTTAAAATACCTGACAGGTTTTCACCGCACAGTATTTTTTAAATAGTTAATAAGCCCGAACTGCACGCACATTGTATGCAGTGTCACCCTTAGGGTGTGCGTCCTGGAAGCCATCGTTGAAATACTGGCCCCAGGCTCGGTAGCGATCGTACTCGCTGGAACTCCAGTAAAAGCTATAAGCAAAACCGCCAATGAGGTTTTTTTGTTTGTACAATTCATTTAACTCATCTTTTGGGCTAATTAATACTTTGAGGTGCTAAGAGTAACTTAGCGTAATGCCGAACAAGAAACAATTATCATTTAATGAAGAGGTATTAAAGATATTAATACCAGAAGAATACCTGCGGGA
>JANXWM010000782.1 GCA_025351145.1 Chitinophagaceae bacterium | reverse complement strand
TAATACTGCGGTCAACAATTAAAACATCGCCGCTCTGTATACCGGCACCTGTCATGGCATCGCCGTTCATGCGAAAGAAAAAAGTAGCGGGCTTATTTAGAATGAGCTGCTCATTCAGGTCAATACCGCGCTCCATATAATCATCGGCTGCTGCGCCAAAACCGGTGGCATTGGCTGTTGGTACATCCTGCTGCGTAAAACTTTTAGAGCCATTGTATGCGGCCCTGTGCATTACTTCCCCTTCCATATTATTAAAGTTTAAGTGACTAAATATTTTAGTAAAATTAAACTAAAATATTTATCTTTATGCTCAAATGTGGAAAGAAAAATTTTCAGTGAGTAAGCAAACTTCAAATTATATGTATATGGAAAATGGATTAGCAACAGCACCTGCGCCGGGCTTTACCCTGCAGCAATTTTACGAGTACCTGCTCGTGGTACACCCTGCAGAAGATGTATATGAACAGATAAAACTGGAGAAAGAAAATTTCTTTAACGCCTACAAAGAAAAAGTGGCGGTTAAAACAAAACCGCACATTACGGTAGCTAATTTTTTAGCGAAAGAAGAAATGGAAGATACCATCATCCGCTACATGCACCGTATTGTAAGCACACAAAAAAGTTTTACTGTAATGCTCAACAATTACAGTGGCTTTCCGCCGCATACAGTGTATGCACGTGTACAGGATCACCAGCCGTTTAAGCAACTGGCGGCTTCACTAAAAGTGATTGACCAGTATGTAAAAAGCAATGGCTGCCCGCCTGCACATCTTATCACACATCCGCATTTGTCTATTGCAAGAAGGCTGAAGCAAAACGTGTACGAAAAAGCCATGTTCGATTATTCGCAGAAAACATTTCATGCTTCATTCGAAGTAAATGAGTTGATATTATTGAAAAGACAACATCACTTTGATGCATGCAAACAGGTGAATGTTTTTAAGCTTATTGCAAATTAATTTTATGAACCAGGCATTTGTTTTTCATGCATCGTCTGTTGCGTCGCACTCTTGTGCATTCGGAACAATGAGCAGCAAAACAGCCGTACGCCCGTTAACATGGTAAGTGTTTAAAATATTTTATGAAACATCCAATCACTACAGAAGAATTGGCAACACCCGCTCAGCTAAGAGAGGTAAATCACCTGCTGCCGGCTGAATATCTATTGGTACTTCAACCTCATGAAGAACTATGGAACGAAGTAAGGAGCATCAAAGAAAAATTTGCAACAGATTTTGATTGCGAAATGGCGCGGAAAGGATTACCGCATATCACGCTTATTGCGTTCAGGCAATTACAAATGACAGAATTCCGCATAACACAAAGGCTTGCAAATATTGCAAAAACTTTATCACCGTTTAAAGTAGAACTAAAAGGTTTTGGCAGTTTTCCATCGCATACTATTTATATCAATATTACCAGCAAAGTGCAGATTACAGATGCAGTTAAAGCGCTTAGAGCACCTCAAAAATTTATGAAATTAGATAAAGACAACAAACCTCATTTTATCACGGAACCGCACCTCACGATTGCAAGAAAACTATTACCATGGCAATATGAAAAAGGCTGGCGTGAATATGAACACAAACATTTTCACGGAAGGTTTATTGCAGACCATGCATTGCTGCTTAAAAGAAAAGCAGGAGAAAAGTACCGCCCGGTTGAAAAATTCATGTTTCAGGGAATTAATTCCGCATTAAAACAGGGAGAACTTTTTGGTTCCTAAACAAGCGTTAACAGCGATGCTGTCTGTTTCAAATTTTATTTATATATGCAATCAACGGAAGTAATGCCAAACATAAATACACTTCATAGTTCCTCTTTCAGGGGGCTGCATGCCATTGTTGACTGTAACAGTTTTTATTGCTCCTGCGAAAGGGTATTCAGACCCGATATCCGGCACAAGCCCGTAGTGGTATTAAGCAATAACGATGGCTGCATTATAAGCCGAAGTGATGAAGCAAAAAAGTTTGGTGTAGAAATGGCCGGTCCATACTTTAAGGCAAAGCCACTGCTTGAAAAATACAGAGTAGAAACCTTTTCCTCCAACTACAATTTATATGGCGATATGAGCTGGCGTGTAATGGAAACCTTACGCACACTGGTGGGTAAAGAAAATGTAGAAGTATATTCAGTTGATGAGGCGTTTCTTAACCTGGAAGAATTTAAAACCCGGGATTTGCAAAAGCTTGGAATGCACATTCGCAAAACAACAGAACAGTGGACAGGTGTAGCGGTATCTGTTGGTATAGCGCCAACCAAAGTACTGAGCAAAGTAGCCAATCATCTGGCCAAAAAAAACAAGATCGAAAGTGGCTGTGTAATAGTTTTAGATAGCGAAGAAAAGGTCAATGAGGCATTGTGCATTACACCCGTTAAAGAGGTCTGGGGTGTTGGGTATAAGTCTGCAGAGAAGCTAAAAAATTATGGCATTTACGATGCCTACCAGTTAAAGCAAATGCCCGAAGAATGGGCAAGAAAAAACCTGGGAGGTGTGGTTGGTGTACGTTTAATAAAAGAACTTAAAGGCGAGCATGCCATTGGCATGGAAGATGAACTGGTAGAAAAAAAGATGATCGCTACCACCCGCATGTTTGGTACACCCGTAACAGAATTACGCGACATAAAAGAAGCCGTTGCAACCTACACATCGAGGGCCGCTGAAAAACTGAGGAGGCAGCAAAGCGCTGCTGCCGTTATCAGTGTTTTTGTAGTGCCCAAAGAAACTCCAAAACCCGGTGAGCGTTTCAGCCACGGGCCAACCATCAGCACTTATGCGGTATTGCCGCATGCTACCAGCTTAACCAATGAACTCATTAAACCCGCGCTGCGCCTTGCAGAACAGATTTGGGAGAAAGGCAAACTGTATAAAAAAGCCGGCGTAATGCTAAGCGGCATTGTACCCGATGATACTATTCAGGGCAACCTGTTTGTACCCGCATCAAACAACAACCGCATGCTGATGAATATGATTGACAATATCAACTTCAGCATGCGGAATGACACATTAAAGTTTGCCTCTGCGGGTACCGAAAAAAACTGGAAGATGCGGCAGGAGCTGCGCAGCCCAAGGTACACTTCAAGATGGGAAGAGTTGCGGGAAGTAAAGTGAATCAATACAATTATTAGCCTGGCAATTGAATGGATGGCATCGCCTCTTGCGTCGCACTCTTGTACATTGAGAACATTGGGCAACACAGGGATCTAACTGTAAGTTGTACGTATAAGGGCAGCCAAAAGCTCATAACTATTCTTCAGTACAAGAGTGCGACGCAAGAAAAGCTTCATGCATATTCTTTTGCCTGGTTCAAAAAAAATAAGACTAAAAAACAGGTGTGTTAACTAAAACCTAAACTGCATTCTGAGGGTTAAAATATTATCTTTTAAATCTGAAGTATAACCGGTTAATGAGGTGTTTTCATTTTTTACCAGATCGTACCAGGCAACCAATTTCAGGTTATCATCGAAATAATGAATATAGCCAAAGCCAAGTGTGTTGTAGCGGATATCTCCCGGGTGGGTACCATTATCCT
This sequence comes from Chitinophagaceae bacterium, assembly GCA_025351145.1. GTDB lineage: Bacteria > Bacteroidota > Bacteroidia > Chitinophagales > Chitinophagaceae > Limnovirga. Next base: position 2,289 of record JANXWM010000782.1, on the reverse strand, counting down.
TGCCTATATCCAATCCTTTTACGCTCGTATTGGGATCGTACCAATCGTATTTCACTCCCACCTGGTTATGTTTGCTGAATGAATGCAGCAGGTATATAAATGCGCCGCTAAAGGGCCTTATATAATAGGGGTCGTTTTGAGCAACGCCTGCAAGCGAAGTTGGTGTTTCAGAAGCTGACGCATTTGCTGTTTGGGTGCCGCACCAATACTCGGCCCTCAATTCTGTGGCGCTGTTTTTGGGATGAATCCATTTTAACTGTGCATCGGCACCGTAATATTTTCGGGGTAATTTGCTGCCAATATTTGCCGCAGAAGAATCTGCAATAAACTGTTTGCCGTTTACTGATGGCTGCATAGTATAACGGTATTTATTGTTTTGCATAAAACCTCCGTTCAACAGCGACACTCCGGCAGATAATAAAAGGTTTTTATTGAGTGGATAAGGTTTTAAAGATGCCCGTGTTATAAAGTCTTTATATGAATCAGTCTCTGCTAAATTGGTTAATCCCTGACCATCAAATAAGCCGGCATCGAATTTTACATATTGAAGAAAATTTGTTTTACCTCTGGGTTCAAAAGAAACCATTGCACCAAGGTCTCTTTCTGTTTTCATGAGTGTTTGAGACATACGGCCCCTTTCCGGTGATTCCCGGTCGGCAGAGCCCAGGTTTACTTCGTAGCCAAAAGGACGGGCAAACATACCGGTTGTAAAGGAAAAAAGCTTTGCGTTATTTTCAAAAACCCTGCCCCATAAATCGCGGATGAAAACGCCCCGTTCAGAGCCATCAAACTGGAAAACAAACTGCACCGATGGTTTTGTGTTTTCGCTGAAATGAACATAATCAAACCGGATACGGCCACGGCGTAAGATAAACCTGTTATCTGAATTTGGTGCAAAATCGCCGCCTGCAAATGTTTTGGCACCCTTTACTTCAGCAACCTGGTATTGAGATTGAATATACCCGCCTATTCTAATACGGTCGTACTTTTTATAAATCGAAAGCAACCCTTTACCCATGTCTTTGGTAGTATCTACCATATCCATAAGAAACTGCGCCTTACAATATTGAGAAGAAATTACAGAAAAGAAAATGCAAAAAGCAAATATTTTTGTTAACAATAATTTCATAATTAATTAATGCAAATAAAGAGAATAAATGAAAAATTATCAATATTAATTAATTGTTACCAAAATTATAAGCCCTTTGTGGATATTAAAAGCAAATACTTTTGCTGAAATTTTACCCGATGGCACTCAACTTATTTAAATTTTTTACACCTAAAGACAAGGTATTTTATACGCTGTTTGAAGAGATTGCCAACACTGTGGCAAAAATGGGAGTAATACTGAAACAGGTTGTTAATGAAACTGATTTCGACAAACGGGGTTCATTGATTTCCCAGTTAGAAACAATGGAACATGTAAATGACGAGTTAACGCACAAAGTTTTTACAGAATTAGGCCGGAATTTTATTACACCTTTCGACAGGGAAGACATTCACTATCTTGCTAATGCTTTAGATGATATTGCAGATTATATATATGCTGCCGCAAAAAAAATTAATTTTTACAGGGTTAACCCTAATGATATCGGCATACAAAAAATGGCGGACCTGGTGGAACAAAGTTCCGAACAGATTAAAAACGCCGTTATGGAACTACGCAATATGCGCAATATGCGCCAGATAACGGATGCACTGGTTAAAGTTAACAGCATAGAAAATCAAGCCGATGATGTATATGATATGAGCATTGACCGTCTTTTTGAAACCGAGCCAGATGCAAAAGAGGTGATTAAAAAACGGGAAATTTATCACGCTATGGAAACAGCTACAGATAAATGTGAAGATGCCGGCAATGTGATTGAATCCATTATAATAAAGTATGCCTAAGAAGTTTATAGAGCAAGTATGATTGCTTTTCAAAGCAAAAGCCAGCCAGATAATATTTAGCACTACATAACAACTGTTCATCCATTAAGTAATATATATGTCCGTTTTACTGATTGTAATAATTATACTGGCAATAGGCTTTGATTTTATTAATGGTTTTCACGATGCGGCCAATTCCATAGCAACAATTGTTTCAACCAAAGTCTTAACTCCTTTACAAGCGGTTATATGGGCTGCCTTTTTCAATTTTGTAGCATTCTTTATTTTCAGGGATCATGGTGTTGCCAATACCGTTGCTAAAACTGTACATGAAGGTTCGTATGATTTGATTGTAGTTTTATCGGGGATTATTGCAGCTATTATCTGGAACCTGCTTACCTGGTGGTATGGCATCCC
>JANXWM010000752.1 GCA_025351145.1 Chitinophagaceae bacterium | reverse complement strand
TGAGATTCGCTTTTTTGCCAACTGTTATACTGCCGAGTTCAGCGCCCAGCTCCATTGCATAAGCACCGTTTAGTGTGGCTGCATTAATGGCTTCTTCTGGCAACATTTTCATTTGTATACAACTCATGGAAACTACCATATTCATATTGCCGCTCGGTGATGAGCCCGGATTAAAATCAGATGCCAATGCAATGGCGCAGCCTGCATTAATCAATTGCCTTGCCGGTTGAAACGGCATTCGCAAAAAATAAGCTGCGGTTGGTAATAATGTACCAATGGTTTTAGAAGCTGCTAAACTTTCAATTGCATCTTCATCCATTGTTTCTAAATGATCAACACTAACAGCCCCAAGCGTTATGCCCACCTGTGTACCGCCGGATAAATGTAATTGATTGGCATGTATTTTTGGTTTTAAGCCATACTGCATTCCTGCCCTGCAAATGGTTTCTGTTTCTGCTGCAGAGAAGAAACCTTCTTCACAAAAAACATCAATATAATCTGCTAATTTTTCTGCTGCAATTATCGGCAGCATTTCGTTTATGATAAGGTCAATATATCCTTGGTGATTGTTTTTGTATTCTTCCGGAAAAGTATGTGCACCAAGGAACGTAGCTTTAACGGGTATTGGTATATTTTCTTTTAAACGCTTTATTACGCGGAGCATTTTTAATTCGCCTTCAACTGTTAATCCATAGCCGCTTTTTATTTCAATAGTACCGGTACCCAGTTGCATTAATTCAATTATGCGTTCGTATGCCTGCTGGTATAAAACTTCTTCGCTGGTGTTGTTTAGTTTTCTTGCAGAGTTTAAAATGCCACCACCTTTGGCAGCTATTTCGGCATAGCTGGTACCTTTTATTTTATCTGCAAATTCTTCTTCACGGCTGACAGCAAAAACAGTGTGTGTATGACTGTCGCACCAGCATGGCAATACGGTTGCGCCTTTTGCGTTTATCGTTTGCAGGTTATTGTTTAAAGCTTGTTCGTTGTACTGTTCGGGCAACGCAGTCATTAGACCATAATCTTCAATTCTTCCATTGCTGATGGTGAGGTAAGCATTTTGTATGCAGGGCAATACGGCGAGTTCTTTGCCACGCAGCAGATGTGTTTCTGATCTAACATTAGCAAGGCAGCCAATATTGATTATTAATTGTCTTTGCATTAGCAATATTACAAAACCATTTACAGGTGAGTTGTATAAATTGCAGTTAAGCAGGGCTTTTGTGAATTAAGGAGCAGGCTGTTGTTTTTTGCTTCATCTGGTTATGCTGTACAAGGGTGCGACGCAAGGAACGATGAGTAATGTATTTTTTGCCGGGTTAATAAAAAATTTAATGCACTGGTTTAAATATTATTGAAATAAATGAAAAAGGATTTATCACTGTTGTTTTTTCTTTTTATAGCGGTGATTTGTAATGCACAAAACAGGCCGAAGATTGGCCTTACCTTAAGCGGGGGTGGGGCAAAAGGCCTTGCTCATATTGGTATTTTGAAAGCAATTGATTCGGCGGGTTTAAAAGTTGATTATGTTACCGGAACCAGCATGGGTAGCATCATCGGGGCATTGTACGCCAGCGGCTACTCAGGCGACAGTATTGAAAAAATTACGCGGAGTATTGACTGGGATTTATTGCTAACCAATTCATCTTCTCTGCGGTCTTTAAGCATTGACGAGAAAGATGAATATTATAAGTATGCAGTAGAGTTGCCCTGGGTTAACAGTGGGTTCAGGTTGCCGAGCGGTGTGCTGGAGTCGGAAGAACTATGGCTTAAATTCAACGAGCTGTTCTTTCCTGTTTATGGAATTAAAGATTTCAGTAAGTTGTCAAAGGGGTTTAAATGCATTGCAACCGATGTTTCTACCGGCGAAGGCGTTGTACTGGACAGTGGTGAAATTGTTTCGGCAATCCGCAGCAGTATGGCTATACCCTCTGTATTTACTGCCGTAAATTATAACGGAAGAAAATTTATAGATGGTGGCGTTGTGCGCAATTTTCCGGTGAAAGATGCAAAAGCAATGGGAGCCGATATTATTATTGGCAGCAACGTGGCTGGAGGCTTATTGCCAAAAGAAAAGATCAACAATGTTTTCCAGGTGTTGCTGCAGGTGGCATTTTTCAGGGAAGATGAAGATGCTATACAGGAAAAAAAGCTTTGCGATATTTATGTAACGCACAACCTGGATAATTTTAATATGGGCAGTTTTTCATCTGATAAAGAAATTATCGATGAAGGGGTAATAAAAGGCGACAGTATTTATCCAAGGTTAAAATTTCTCTCTGATTCATTGAATGCAAAATACGGCACGCAGCAATTTATTAAAACCAACCTGCCTGCCGTTGATTCTGTAAAGATTACTGCGTATGAAATTTATGGGCTGCAAAAAACCAGTGAAACATTTTTTCTGCACCGCATGCTTTTTGAAAATAATAAATGGTATACACCGGCAGTACTCTCTGCTGACATTAGAAAAGTTTTTGGAACCCGTTATTACAGCAAGATTATTTATTCGCTGGTGCCTTTGCCGGATGGAACCTGCAAGATCATTTTTAACGTAGAAGAAAACCCGCTCACCTTTGCAAAGCTGGGGATACATTACAATAGTTTTACAGGCATTAGTTTAATTGGCAACCTTACTACAAGAAATTTTTTTACACCGTATTCGCGTTCATTGGTAACCATTAACCTTGGGGAGAACCTTCGCATAAAAGGCGAACATTTGCAGGTATTTGGAAAATATAAAACGCTTTCTGTTTCAACCAGTGTTCAGGCAGAATCAATAAAATTCGATACCTATAATGGCTTTAATAAAGACGGCGTTTACCGGCAGGGATATTTTACAGCAAACATAAATACCCGGTGGACGCTGAAAAGAAATTATTCATTTAGTATTGGTACCAGGTTCGAGACTTTTCATTATCACCCGCAAATTGCTTCTAAATTCGAATTCAGGGGCAACAACAGTTTGCTTAATACTTATGCAGCAATCAAATTAAATACGCTCAGCAATGCAGTGTATCCAAAAAAAGGTTCAAGATTAGATGTTGAAGCGGGTTTTGTTTACAATCAAAATGAAGACCTTCAGTTTTTTAAAAATGGGAACCCTATTACCAACATGGATTCGCTGGGGTTTAACTTTAATAATTTCACCCGCACTAAATTAAATTACGAACATTATGTGCCGCTTTCCAGGCGGTATACTTTTTTTACACAAGTGCAGGCCGGTATTAATTTTAATCAAAAAGAAAGCATAGTGAACGATTATTTTATTGGGGGTTTAAACAGCACTTTCCGCAACCAAATTACGTTTGCGGGCCTAAATGAAGGAACCGTTTACAGCAGCAGTGTAGCTGCTTTACAGCTTGGGGTGCGGTTTCAGATGTACAGTAGTTTATTTTTGATCAGTAAACTAAATGCAGCTTATTACGATTTTGTAGGCAGCAATAAAAACCTTAAAAACATTGGGTTCCTTTCCGGGTATAGCTTAAGCCTTGGTTACAATTTTGTACTTGGCCCGCTCGAAATAAGCGCTATGTACAGCGATCAGTCGAAGAAGGTATTGCCTTATATTAATCTTGGCATCCCTTTTTAAGAGGAGAAATTTATTAGCCTGGCCATAAAACTTCCATTAAGCTTTACTTGCGTCGCACCCTTGTACTGCATAACCTTTTGCATCTTTTACCGAAGTCTCCCAGCAACGGCGGCGTTGCGTTATGTTGTATTACAACTTGTGAACAATGCATACCTTCAAAAGAGCAAAAGCCCAAAGCAGCGATACCCATCTACGCAGTGATTTATTGATCCTATCGAAGTCTG
>JANXWM010000746.1 GCA_025351145.1 Chitinophagaceae bacterium | reverse complement strand
AGGATTATATAAACGAGCTTGCTGCAGCAATAGGTGTATGTCATTCAAAGGGTCTGAAAGTTGCCAATGCGGGGTTGCTTACTACACCTCTTTGCATTGTTGTGTATAATGATTTTGTAAGCAGGGGTTTAACTGTGCAAGCCAAGGACTTTAAAAAGAGAACATTTAATCCTCAAATGTTGGCTTACATTTCTAATCCCGGCAGTGATTCTGATCTTGGAGTTAAGGTAGAAAAATGTAATAAATTAATTTCTGCTTTCGGTGGCCTTGATCTGGATTATATTAACTTTCATCTTGCCGAGATTGTTAATAGCGGTAATTATGGTAATGGAGATTCTGCAACCCCCCAGGTATACCAGGAAATTGTTGACTATTTAACAAGTGCAACAGGTAAGCCCGCAATGACAAATGAAACAGCGCAGAAAAATTTATCTCCTTCACTGGTTACTTCAATGCTTAATGAATACAACAAGACCGGAATAAAATATGTTATTTGGTATAGTGGCGATGGTGACAACCTGGTTATACCGGATTCTGCTTTGCATAATACAGATGGAACGTTAAGGCTTAATGGTATTGCATTCTCTAATTTTATGGCAAACAGAACGGTGGATTTATCTAAAAAGGCAGGTTTATTTGCTTCACCTCTTTCCAGCTTCGATACCCTTTGTATAAACAGCACAAGTGCTTATAAAATTTTTACGCTAATAGGGCCATCTCTTAATGGAGCGAATGTTACAATTGGCCCTTTGGCTGGTTTTACATTTAGTACCAGTGACACCGGTACATATACCCCAAGTTTAGTTATAAGCGGATATGGAAAATCATTGACAGAAGCCGTGTATGTTAAATTTACTCCGGCTAAGTTGGGCTATTATTCCGGAAGCATCTCAATAAGGGGCGGCGGAGTTATATCCACTTCAGTTGCAGTGAATGCCACCGCCATTAACAGCAGCCCTGTTCTTTCTGCAAATGTTACTTCCATATCCTGCTATGGAAATATTAATGATGGGGCTATTGGTTTAACAACATCAGGAGGCACAGGGCCACTTACCTATAATTGGACAAGTCCTGACCTTACTTTTTACAAATCTTCAGACCAGAACATCAGTAATTTAAAACCAGCAAATTATACTGTTGAGGTTACATCGCAGGCTGCCTGCAAAATAACCGCAACGTATCTTGTTATTGAGCCGGATAAATTAGATATTACCATAACAAAAGACAGCAACATCATATGCAAAGATGGCTCCACAACAGTTTCTGTTGCTGCAACCGGGGGTACTTTACCATATAATGGCACAGGTGTATTTACAGTAAATTATGGAACCAGCTCCTATACCATTAACGATGCAAGGGGGTGCAATAAAACTGAAAGCCTATTTGTTGCAAATGGAACTGATGACGGGCCATCTAAACCAGGTTCTATAACCGGAGCCGATGCTGACAGCAAAGGCGTTTGCGGCAATGGTAATTATGTTTACTCAATCAGTACAGTAACCGGGGCAACTTCGTATAACTGGAAAGCTCCTTCAGGTATAACAATTACATCTATTAATGCCAGTAAAACATCTGCCACATTAAGTGCATCTTCATCGTTTAGCAGTGGTTCACTTACTGTTTCTGCTAAAAACGCTTGCGGAATAAGCCCTGTGCAGGCAAAAATAATAAGTGAGATACCCGACAATCCAGGATCTATTACTGGTCCAATAACAGTTTCGAAAAATAAAATGGGACTGGTATATGGTGTATCACCAGTTGTAACAGGACTTACGTATACATGGACAGTTAATAATGGAGCAAAAATAACAGCAGGGCAAAACACCGCATCAATTACAGTTAACTGGGGAATTTTGGCAGGAAAAGTAACAGTTAAAGCGCAAAATGTTTGTGGTACTTCTGCGGGTACATCAAAAGATATCAGCATTTCAAAGTTTTTAGAAGCAAATGGAAGCGATTCTGAATCGGCTTCATCTGATGATATAAACCGCAACGTTGCCCAGGATTTACAAATAATGCCAAATCCCGTTAAACAGGCTGCAAACATTATTTTTAATGCCGGTAATGAATATAATTATTTGATTAAAATAACTGATTTATCAGGAAGGATTTTACAAGTAAAACAAGGAATATCAATAACAGGACAAAACCGGATAAGCATAGATGTTCACAACTTTACAACAGGTATATATGTAATAACACTTGAAAATAAAGGCAGTTGGAGAAAAAGTGTTAAGCTGGTTAAAAACTAACTGTTTATAAATTTCTTTTTTAAAATCTCCCTTCCAAACGAATAATAGGTCTTTTGTTTAAGAAATAATTAATCTCATCCTGATCATATAATTTATTTTTCTGTTTTTATAAAAATACCATTTAAAAATTGGTTTTAGTTTCTGTGATACCAGCAATGGTTATTATAGTGTAAGTAGTATAAGTTCTTAAAGCTATTTAAATTCAGTATTATAAGAAAAGTGGTTTTCGGCAAATAAAGTTTTATTTAAGTATACCGTAATAAGCCCGGGGTATTTATTTTTTTTGCTTTTAGGAATAATTCTTTGCAGATCAATATAAAAAAGTTTGCTAAGCCATTTTTTTTATATTATTTTGTTTATTAGTACCCTGTGATTGTTTATAATAATTTATTGTCTTTTATTTCTCAGGGAATAAAAGGTCTTAAATATTTTATCCTGCTGCTAATGAAAATAATATTATGCTTAAAGTATTTAAGTAATGTACTCGAATAGTTGAGTTTTAAAGTATAATAAAATATCGGTAGAAATATAAAAACTATAAAATTAGAAACCAAAACATTAGTTGCTAAATAAAGTAATACCCTATATTATAAAAAACAAAACTTAAAAACATGTCTCTTAAAACCAGCACCTCCGATACCATTAGTAAATATATTAAATGGTTTTTCGTCTTTTTTATTTTCCTTAGTAGCTGTAGAAAAAGTGATGCCCTGAAATCAATTTCTCAAAATTCAATTAGTAGTCATCAGGCTTTGGGGGCAGGTACTTCTGAAAACCCAAACATCATATTTATTTTAGCAGATGATTTTGGTTATGAAATACCTACAATCGATGGCGGTCAATCATACAGTACACCAAACATAGACAGACTAGCAAGACAGGGATTACGGTTTACACGTGGTCACTCCTCTCCACTATGTTCACCTTCAAGATTTATGATTTTAACCGGTAAATATAATTTCCGTAACTATTTCACGGATTCCTGGGGTTATATGGATATAACTCAGCGCACCATCGCCAATATGATGCAAAGTGCAGGATATAAAACTTGTGCAGCTGGCAAATGGCAATTAGACGGTGGAGATACCTCAATACATACTTTTGGGTTTGATAATTATATTGTTACTAAGCCTTTTAAGATATCCGGTTCGGGTGAGGATTTTGATATTTTTTATAAGAACCCCAAAATATACAAGAATGCAAATTTTCTCCCCAGTTCTGAAACTGCAGGAAAATACGGAGAAGATATGTGCAGGGATTACATGTTTAATTTTATTGATTCAAATAAAGCAAGCCCTTTCTTTATTTATTGGGCACCAAACTTACCACACAAGCCTTTTTCACCAACACCTGATGACCCGGAATTTGCAAGCTGGAACCCATATAAACTCCAGGAAAAAAAGGATTCTGTTTTCTATCCATCCATGGTAAAGTATTTAGATAAAGAAATTGGGATGCTGCTTGATAAATTGGTAACCCTGCAGTTAGATCAAAACACAATTATAATTTTTACCGGCGACAATGGAACGGAAACAAGTATCCGCTCCTTGTTTAACGGTAAAAAAATTCAAGGTGGCAAAGCTTACCCAACGGAAAATGGAACTCATGTTCCGTTAATTGTAAGCTGGCCTGGAACGGTAGTTCCGCAAACAATTAATAGCAACCTTGTAGGGTTTACAGATTTTTTACCCACAATAGCCGATTTAGCACACACAACCATCCCGGCCGAATTTGGCATTACAGACGGGGTAAGTTTTGCTCCTCAAATTTTAGGAAATGCCGGTACCCCCCGTAAGTGGTTATATACTTATTACGATCCAAACCGTTATGGGCCAGATGGCAGGGCCGCCCAGATATGGGCACAGGATACAACATATAAACTGTATGATTCTGCCAGTTTATTATATAACTATATATTGGATCCGCAGGAAAAAAAACCTATCGGTTTAGGAACTCAGAGCAAAAGAGATTCTTCTGCAAGAAATACTTTGCAGTCAGTCATCGAATCATACAGGTAAGTAGTAATATCGCCTTTATTTAAGTGGAAACAGCATTGTGGTACAAACACAAGTACTGCTATGAAGCTTTCGTTGTGTCACTCACTTGTACTGCTGAAACATTGATGAACTTTGGATGTACGGTGAAATCTAAATATTTTCAGCAACTGCGTTTATCAGCCAAAAGATCATTATTGATTTGAACGTACAAGAGTGCGACGCAAGTAAAGATGCCAAAATAACCCAAGCCGGGTACATATACTTTTATTTGCAAAACAATATTACCCCGGTTAAATAATTATGGCACTGATATAAGTTTTACAGAAATTTATTTAGCACCTGTAAAATGCCAGCCCTATAAGCGAATTGATTTATTTGAATGGAACAGTTGAGCGGTTTAGCAATAAAAAAGCAACTCACAATAATTGAGTTGCTTTTTTTATTATCAGCAATAACTTGAAAACTATTTAAAAAATTAAGGGAATTGATTAATTGTGCATTGACTGCAGAACCGCCTCGAAGTTTAATTTTTCTGCAAGTTCGTCTGGCGTAAGATCACTGTCCAGTAAAGGCCTTTTTTCATTGCGGTCTTTTTTAATGTTAAAAAAGTTTGCGTAATTGTTACCATCGTAAAGCTTGTAATTTAAATCATGTACATATCTTACTTCAGGTTTATTGTCTTTCTGGCTGTTATCCCAACTGCAAAATATATGGCTTCTGTCAGGGCCATTTGAGCCCGTTAAATTATCGGAAAAAGTAGTACCGTCAAGAATGCCATAAGTAGTTGGAACCGGAATGCCTGCAATACCTGCAAGGGAAGGCAGGAAGTCGGTATAATCAACCATAGCAGCAGAAGTTACACCCCTCGATATACCCTGCCCGTAAGCAACAAGGGGCACATGTGTTCCGGCTAATGTAGTAAAGTTTTTAGTGCCTTTTTTCTCTTTACCATTCCAAAGAGAAGTCACTGCCCTATTAGTGGGATTATCGCTGGTAAATAGGAAAATTGTATTATTCTGTAAGCCTGCATCTGTAATTTTCTGCATTATTTTTCCTAATGATTTATCAAGGTAATTTACCATTCCGGGGAAATATTTTATATTACCTCTTGCATCTTTCACTGAATCTGAACTCCATGTAGCATAATCCGGATCATCAGGAGTTGGTGCCCATGGAGTGCGTGGAAGATTGAAAGCATAAACTGAGAAAAACGGTTTTGTTTTATTGCTGTCGATGAATTTACTTAAATAATCAACATACATATCTTCAGAATATTGACCTTTAGTTTGACTGGTTGGTAAAAAATTACCATTTTCATAAAGTTTTGGATCCTTATACTGAAACTGGAAATCTTCATTTGATTTTGCAAATGGAAGGAATACCCTGTACTTATCAAACCCGGCACTTACTATCCTTGAATCTCCACCATCGCAATTCCATTTTCCTACAAAGCATGTGGCATAACCTGCATCATGAAGCATATTTCCAATGGTTTTCTCGCTTACCGGAAGCTGCCCCCAAACCGTGTAATTTCTAAAATTATATTTTCCTGTATACAAAGCAAGCCTTGAAGGAAAGCCATCTGGGTGGCAATAGGCTTCACTAAATTGGGTGCCATTTGCAGCCATGAAATCCTGGTTTGGGGTACTGTATGACTGCCCTCCGGTATAAGTAGGTAATTCATAACCATAATCATCGGCAATAAAAAGGATGATATTGGGTTTTCTGCTCGACGCAGTTTGAAGAGCGGAATTAGATCCGCTTTGAATTGAATTGTTTGTAAAATCTTTTTTACAGCTAGAAAATAGTATGAGCGCCAAGCTCACAAATAAAGATAAATGTTTAATTTTTAAATAATTAAAGGTCATTTTTTTTGTTTTACTTTTTTTGGGTGAGGTAGAATAATCAGTGTACATAAATGTTTTTTTCTATAGATTATATAATGGGATAAAGGTAAAGAATTATATAATGGGTCATCAAATTACAGCCTTAAGATTACATAAAGTCAGTATTCATTTTTAAGTAATCAAATATCTGTTTAAATATTTATTATGTGAGCTACATCAGGTTCATAAATTTTATTATGCGAAATAAGGAATTACTTAATGCCTTGTTTTATGAAACTATTTTAGCAAAACAGGAATGATATTATCTTAGTCATTTAAAATTAATGAGCAATCAGAATTTTAAAAAACAACCCAATGCCTTAACAAATGAGTAATCAAAAAAATAGACTTGCAGTTTCGTAAATAGTTAATAGTCATAAGTAATTAAAAATTTATTAAAGAAATTAAAATCCCCTAAACGCCTGCTCAAATGTTGAAATTGGTGAATAATTTCATCTCTTTGATTTGTATTAAATAATGATAAACGCCCTAGCCCTGTTAATATTCCAAAATTAATAGGATGAAGAATATATCTGTTGCTATATTTCTCCTGTTAGCAACTTTTTGTAAGGGGCAAATTCACTTTGGCAGTTTGGTTAGTTTTTCTGATTCAGAGCATACCAGCGGTGATATTACAGATGTTGCTAGTCAGTTAGGTATAAAGTACATAAGGCATACTGTTATTATGCAGGGTTGGGATGGAACTTCTACCAGGTTCGATCAGTTTGCAAATGCAGGCTTCAAAGTAATATTAAACATCAATTACGGAAATCCCGTACTTGCTCCAATTCCATTCCCAACAGATACAGATGCATATAAGGAACAACTATCAGCAATTTTAGATATACATCATGCTGAAGTTATTGTTATTGAAAATGAAGAACAAACAGATGATTATCACTCAGGCCCAATACAAGATTATATCAATGAACTTGCAGCAGCGATTGAAGTCTGCCATTCAAAAGGTCTAAAAGTCACTAACGGGGGATTGCTTACTACACCTTTGTGCATTATTATTTATAATGATTATATAAGCAGAGGGCTAATTACACAAGCTGAAGATTTTAAAAACAGAACCTTTAATCAGCAAATGTTATATTATATTGCTAACCCAAAAGGAGACTCAGATTTGGGCATTCGTGTAGCAAATTGTAATACCCTGTTATCTGCTTATGCACAGTTAAATTTAGATTATATCAATTTTCATTTAGCGGAGCCGGTAAATTTTAGCACTTATGGCGATGGTCAGTCAGCAACTCCAGGGGTTTATAAAGAAATGATTAATTACCTTTCAAGGATCACTGGCAAACCTGTAATGACAAATGAAACAGCACAAAAAAATTTATCTCCCACATTGGTTACTTCAATGCTTAATGAATACAAAAAAACGGGGATAAAATATGTAATATGGTATAGCGGCGACGGAAACATACAATTATCGGATTCTGCACTGCATAATGACGATTTAACCCTGCGGCTGAATGGCATAGCTTTTTCAAATTTTATGATGAATAAATCCCAGGATTTAACCCAGCCTGGCTTATATGCTTCCACTATTTCTCCATTTGATACACTTTGCCTTTATGGGGGAAGTGCCCCCAATATTTTCACACTAACTGGTTCCTCTCTTGATGGATCAGATATTACAATTGGCCCTTTAAATGGTTATAGTTTTTCAAAAAGCTCTATCGGGGGATTTACTAAAACCTTAGTCATTGGTGGTTATGGAAGTTCTTTTACACAGGCAATTTATATTCATTTTAACTCCAGAACAGAAGGTGTTTTTAAAGGAAATGTCCCTGTAAAAGGCGGGGGTGTAGCTTCCATCAGTCTTCCTGTTACCGGTGTAATATTAAATACAACCCCCACTCTCTCAGCTAATATTAGTAACATATCATGTAACAATAATAATGATGGAGCTATTAATTTAGTGCCTCAGGGTGGTGCCGGTCCTTTTCTTTATAGCTGGACGAGTTCTACATCCTCATTTCGATCTTCTAATGAAGATTTGTCTGGGCTAGCCCCGGCCTTTTATACTGTAGTGGTAACAGCCCAAAGAGGTTGCACTGAAACAGCTACATATCATGTTACTCAACCGGCTAAATTAGACTTGGCTATTTCAAAGGATAGCAATATTGTTTGTAAAAATGGTACAACAACTGTAAACGTTACATGCATGGGCGGTACTGTTCCTTATACAGGCACTGGTATTTTTACTGCAAATCACGGCAATCAATATTATACGGTTTCCGATGCAAATGGCTGTAGTAAAACCGAAAGCATTTTTTTATCTAATGGCAGTTTAATTAAACCTCAGGCACCAG
>JANXWM010000715.1 GCA_025351145.1 Chitinophagaceae bacterium | reverse complement strand
CTCATATTTTGCTTCGCCGCTGAAACCTTCTGCTCCTATAATGTTCACGATAGATGAAGGTAATATAGGATCCGTATTTCCTAACGGGTAACCAAGTATTATGCGCCAGAGCATATCGTACTGACTGCAATAATTTGCTTCAATCGTATGGTGGCCGCTGTTGTGTACCCTTGGTGCAGTTTCATTTACCAGCACTTCGTTGTTGATGTCAATAAACATTTCTATTGCAAAAAGTCCGGGGCTTTGTAAAGCCTTTGCCAGTTTTATTGCAATGGCTTCTGCTTTCCACATTACCTGTTCTGGTATTTGCGCAGGGCTTACCTGGTAATCTAATAAATTTAAAACCTGGTCGAAGATCATTTCTGCAGGCGGGTAAAAAGCAATATCTCCTTTGTCGTTCATAGCAACGATCAATGCAATTTCTTTTTTAATGTTCACCATCTTTTCCAGTACCGATGGTTCATTAAAACCCTTTTCAATTTCTTTTTCAGTTTTAATTACCTGCACACCTTTACCATCGTAACCACCCATAGCAAGTTTATGGACAGCCGGAAAAAAGCTGGTATATAACTGCAGGTCCGCAAGCTTTTCGGTTACTTTAAATTCGGGCGAAGGAATTTCATTGGCCTTATAAAATTCCTTTTGAGTTATCTTATTCTTGATAATTTTTATTGCAGAAGGTTTGGGATAAATTTTTACACCTTCACTCTCTAATTTCTTCAGCGCTTCAACATTAACTGATTCAATCTCTATGGTTAGTGCATCAAGCCCTTTCCCAAAATTGTAAACTGTATCAAAATCTTTTATATCGCCCTTTACAAAGTGGTGGCATAAATGCGCCGCCGGGCAATGTTCATCGTTCTCGAGCACATAAGTTTCTACCACATAATTAGCCGCTGCCTGTAACAACATTCTGCCTAACTGTCCGCCGC
Organism: Chitinophagaceae bacterium; assembly: GCA_025351145.1. Taxonomy (GTDB): domain Bacteria; phylum Bacteroidota; class Bacteroidia; order Chitinophagales; family Chitinophagaceae; genus Limnovirga. Next base: position 12,077 of record JANXWM010000715.1, on the reverse strand, counting down.
CGAGTATACCAACTTTCATAGATGAATTTAAAATAAGAAATAATTTTTAGCCGGGCTTTTATACTGCTATGAGGCTTTACTTGCTCCCGAAGCTTCGGGAGCACTCTTGTACGTTCAGATTATTATTCAGCTTGCGCATCACTGTTCACAACCCTGCTTCATAATATAAGCTACGGCTAATACCGGCGAAGATAATTTGAGTTATGGACTTACGTAAGGATTTTTATACATTTGCATCAGCAATGCTTCCAGACTATCCACATAAAATTTTCAACGATAAGCGCATCAACTACTCCCTGTTGATGGAAACGCTGGCTATGCGGTCGCATTAGTTTATCCCCGCTTTCGCATTCCTGCAACAGGACTGTGTTTAATTAGCTGAATAAAATTACTACAGTACAAGAGTGCGACGCAACAGCAGTTTCATGCATGTTCTTCAGCTAGGCCCATAATTGTATTCCTGTATTTAACTACAAACTTATTTATATGCAAACCTTAGAAGCAATTGAAACAAATAATAAATCGCAAACAGATTTTCTTCCACTCCAGGGAACTGATTACGTAGAGTTTTACGTGGGCAATGCCAGGCAGGCCGCTCATTTTTATAAAGCAGCATTTGGGTTTCAAAGCCTTGCTTATGCAGGGCCGGAGACAGGAGTTAAGGACAGGGCAAGCTATGCGGTGCGGCAAAACAAACTCACTTTTGTTTTTACCACGGCTTTAAGAACCGGCAACCCCATTGCCGATCATGTGTACAAACATGGCGACGCCGTAAAAGTGCTTGCTTTAAAAGTGGACGATGCTGCAAGTGCCTGGCACGAAACCACGCAACGTGGCGCAAAAAGTTATATGGAACCAGTAACGCTTACTGATGATGGTGGCAAAATGATGCTAAGCGGCATTCACACTTACGGCGATACTGTTCATTTATTCGTTGAAAGAAAAAATTATGAAGGCGTATTTATGCCGGGCTACAGGGAATGGAAATCGAACTACAACCCACCCTCAACAGGGCTGCTTTATGTAGATCATTGCGTAGGCAATGTGGGCTGGAACCAGATGAACCCGTGGGTAAAATTCTACCAGGATGTGATGGGTTTCCGTAATATTTTAACCTTTGACGACAGCGACATTTCTACCGAATATTCGGCGCTGATGAGCAAGGTAATGAGCAATGGAAACGGCTTTGTAAAATTCCCTATCAACGAGCCTGCAGAAGGTAAAAAGAAAAGCCAGGTAGAAGAATACCTTGATTATTACAATGGCGAAGGTTGCCAGCATGTGGCACTTGCTACCGGCAACATTGTTGAAACAGTTACAGAACTGCAAAACCGCGGCATTGAATTTTTAAAAGTGCCTACCAGTTATTACGATGAACTTTTGGATAGGGTAGGGCATATTGATGAAGATATTGCTTCGCTTAAAGAGCTGGGTGTTTTGGTTGACCGTGACAATGAAGGTTACCTGCTGCAGATATTTACCAAACCCGTAGAAGACAGGCCCACATTGTTTTTCGAGATTATACAGCGTAAAGGCGCACAGAGTTTTGGCAAAGGAAATTTTAAGGCATTGTTCGAAGCCATTGAACGAGAACAGGAGCTTCGAGGCAATTTATAAACCAAGACTTTTAATTTATTAAAAACCACAGGCATTAAACAGCCTGTGGTTTTCTTTTGTGGTACTTTACAACAATATGGCTTTGGGTGATGCGTACGTTATATTGGCTTTACTCATTTTTAATTTCATAATTGCCATATAGGAATTTATTAAATATTTTTGCGGTATGAAGAACGGTATCCTTACAATCATTTTACTTTTAGCAGGCATTGTTTCATTTGCGCAGCTATCTTTTTTAGATGCACAAAAAAACTTTCCCAATGTTTCAATGGCACTTAAATTAAGGCAGGATACACTTAAAAAACAGTTTGAAGAAAAAGGCCTGCAATGGCCACCAAAACAGGTTTATCTGCGTTCTTTTAAATACGACAGTCAACTGGAAATCTGGGTTCGTAACAGCAATGCAGAAGACTTTAAGCTGTTTAAAACGTACAAAGTATGCGCCATGGCCGGCTCGCTTGGTCCTAAAAGAATGGAAGGCGATTACCAGGTGCCCGAAGGCTTTTATTACATCAACGAATTTAACCCGAAAAGCGATTATCATTTGTCGCTCAAGCTTAATTACCCCAATGAATCTGATAAATTGCTCAGCGATTCTTTAAGGCCCGGCGGCGGTATTTATATTCATGGAAGCTGCGTTACCATTGGCTGCATCCCTATTACAGATGCGCAGATAGAAGAGTTATACCTGCTTACCGCCAGCGCAAAAAGTAACGGACAAGATTTTATTCCCGTGCATATTTTCCCCGTGCGTTACAGCAACCCGCAAAGCATGGAATACCTAACCCGCACCACAAAAGACAATCCCACCGTTCAAAAATTTGCCGTAAAGCTTAAAGAGGCTTACGATCATTTTGAAAAAGACAAGCAACTCCCCATAATAGCCATTGGCAAAAAAGGCGATTATTTTATTATGTAGTTTTATTGGCCCGGCTTAAGAAATTCTATTAAGCTTTACTTGCGTCGCACTCTTGTACGGTTGTTAATGTATGGAGCTTTCAACAGCCCATCACTGTTCAAAAGTACAAGCGTGCGACGCAAGAGGCGATGCTATGAAATACTTCTGCCTGGTACACAATCCTTTTAATACCATAAAAAAACACTTTTAAATTACATTTGGCACAAAACCATTAGCCCATTATCTTTGCGCCTCAAATTTTTTAAATAGTACGGCAAAATCCGTGCTGCCTAAAATCATAAAACAATGAGAAAAGGAATCCATCCTGCGGGTTATAAATTCGTAGTTTTTAAAGACATGAGTAACGGCGTTACCTTCCTGGGCCGTTCAACAGCACATTCGAAAGAAACTGCTAAGTGGGAAGATGGTAACGAGTATCCGCTGATAAAGCTTGAGATATCGAATACCTCGCACCCATTCTACACAGGTAAGAATATGCTGGTTGATACTGCGGGCCGTATTGACAAATTCAAGAAGCGTTACGCAAAAAAATAAGCTTCTGATCAATTTTAAAATCCCTCCGCAGTACAAGTACGCCGGAGGGATTTTGTTTTTAACTTCTTTCTTTTCTTAACCGTAAGGCATCCATAAAAATATGAGCGAGTTAACAAGTTATCCCAAAGAAAAAATAAAGATTCTTTTTTTAGAAAATATCAGCGATAAGGCCGTTCAGATTTTTAAGCAGAATGGTTATACTAATGTAAAGAAACTTAGCGGTGCTATAGGTGAAGAAGAGCTTATTAAAGAAGTGAAAGATATTCACCTGCTGGGTATTCGTTCTAAAACACAGATTACAGAAAAAGTGCTTGCCGCAGCGCCAAAATTGCAGGCAATAGGTTGTTTCTGTATTGGCGTTAATCAGGTAAACCTGAAAGCTGCCCGTAAAAAGGGTGTGGTAGTCTTTAATGCGCCTTACAGCAATACACGCAGCGTAGCTGAATTGGTGATTGGTTTGTCCATCATGCTTATACGCCGCATACCTGATAAAAACAAAGCTGCCCACGAAGGCATCTGGAATAAAGAAGCTAAGGGAAGTTACGAAATGCGTGGAAAAACCCTGGCTATTATTGGTTACGGTAATATTGGTTCTCAATTAAGCGTAATGGCAGAATCGCTTGGTATGAAAGTCATTTTTTATGATTCAGAAACCAAACTGCCGCTGGGTAATGCCACTGCCTGCAGAAGCTTGAAAGAAGCAGTAAGCCAGGCTGAAATTGTTTCGCTGCATGTGCCGGAAACGGCACAAACAAAGAATTTAATCAACAAAAACAACCTGAAATATTTTAAAAAGGGGGCCATACTCATTAACTACGCCAGGGGAGAAGTGGTTGATTTAAATGCCCTCGCAAAATCTCTCCGCGATGGCGACCTGGGCGGTGCAGCAATTGATGTTTTCCCCTGGGAACCTGAAAAAAACGGAGACCATTTCGAAACACCACTACAGGGTTTAAGCAACGTAATCCTTACACCGCATATTGGAGGTTCAACCGAAGAGGCTCAGCAAAATATTGGTGAAGATGTAAGTGCTAAATTGTTCAATTACCTGGAACGTGGTATTACCAATGGTTCTCATACGGTTCCGGCAATAGGCCTGCCACCGGTTGAAGGTGCCCACCGCATCCTGCATATTCATAATAATGTTCCCGGTGTGCTTGGTGCCATTAATACAGAGCTTTCAAAGCACAACATTAATATCGTTGGACAGTATTTGAAAACCAACGACGATATTGGCTATGTTGTACTTGATGTAGATAAAAAGTTATCGAAACAGGCACTGGAATTATTAAGGGGTATAAAAGAGACGATTAAAGTTCGCCTCCTGTATTAATACAATTATGAGCCAGAGTGCGGAATATAAATGAAGCTTCTCTTGCGTCGCACTCTTGTACTATAACAATTCTATGGAGCAATGAAGGCAAATCAGAAATTTTGTCACTCTTATTGAATACACTTTCTTTGCACTCCGTTTTGATACTGTCAACATTGGTTTTTTAAAAATGATATTTTTCATAATAGTGAAATTTTGACTTTTTTCAACCTGCGGCACAGTTATAGCTAAACACATTTCGATAAACAAAACTGTCAACAAAAATTAAATCAATACAATTATGGCTAAGAAACTCAGTATTACCCCATTGCACGACAGGGTAATAATTAAACCAGCCGCTCCTGAAACTGTTACTAAAGGTGGTATTATTATTCCTGATACTGCTCAGGAAAAGCCGCAGCGTGGCGTTGTAATTGCAGCTGGTCCTGGTAAAAAAGATGAGCCAGTTACAGTTAAAGCTGGTGACACAGTTCTGTATGGCAAATATGCCGGAACAGAAATTCAGGTAGAAGGTGGAGATTACCTCATCATGAGAGAGAGTGATATTTTAGCGATTGTTTAATGCCCATTTCCTTAACAGGATGTGAGCTTTTTGCTCAAAAATGTTCAACTGTACAAGAGTGCGACGCAAGAAAAGCTACATAGTAGCAATGTTGCCAGGTACATAAAAACAAAATACTAATTACAAATTTCAAAAAACTAATATTATGTCAAAACAACTCTTCTTCGATATTGAAGCAAGGAACAGAATGAAGCGTGGCGTGGATATACTTGCCAACGCAGTTAAAGTTACTCTTGGACCTAAAGGCCGTAACGTAGTTATAGAGAAAAAATTCGGAGCGCCACAAGTAACTAAAGATGGTGTTACAGTTGCAAAGGAAATAGAACTGGAAGACCCAATTGAAAATATGGGTGCTCAAATGGTTAAAGAAGTTGCCAGCAAAACTGCTGATATTGCGGGTGATGGTACAACTACTGCTACTGTTCTTGCTCAATCAATTATAAGCGAAGGTTTGAAAATGGTTGCCGCAGGTGCTAACCCAATGGATCTTAAACGTGGTATTGATAAAGCAGTAAGCCTTGTGGTTGAAAATTTAAAAAGTCAGAGTCAGGCTGTTGGTAATGACAGTAAAAAAATTCAACAAGTTGCTACAATATCTGCCAATAATGACGAAACAATTGGTAAGCTGATTGCTGAAGCTTTTGCAAAAGTGGGTAAAGAAGGTGTTATTACCGTAGAAGAAGCAAAAGGAACTGATACTACTGTTGATGTAGTTGAAGGTATGCAGTTTGACCGTGGATACATCTCTCCATACTTTGTTACCAACAGCGAAAAAATGCAGGCCGAATTACAGAATCCTTACATATTGATTTATGATAAGAAGATTTCTGCAATGAAAGACATTCTCCATATTCTTGAGAAAGTTGCTCAAAGCGGTCGCCCTCTTTTGATTATCGCTGAAGATCTTGAAGGTGAAGCATTGGCAACATTGGTTGTAAATAAATTACGTGGTACTTTAAAAGTTGCAGCTGTTAAAGCTCCTGGCTTTGGTGACCGTAGAAAAGAAATGCTTACAGACATCGCTATTTTAACTGGCGGTACCGTAATCAGTGAAGATTTAGGTTATAAATTAGAAAGCGCCGATCTTGCTTCTTTAGGTCAGGCTACTTCTATTACAATTGATAAAGACAACACAATAGTTGTTGGTGGAAAAGGTAAAAAAGCAACAATCACAGACAGGGTTAATCAAATTAAAGAGCAGGTTGAAAACACAACTTCTGATTACGATAAAGAAAAATTACAGGAGCGTTTGGCTAAACTTGCCGGCGGTGTAGCTGTACTTTATATTGGTGCTGCTACCGAAATGGAAATGAAAGAAAAGAAAGACCGTGTTGACGATGCTTTACACGCAACACGTGCAGCGGTTGAAGAAGGTATTGTTCCCGGCGGTGGTGTTGCTTATATACGTGCAATAGAAAGCCTTGAGGCAAAAGTAAGGGGCCAGATTGCTGACGAGCAAACAGGTATGGCTATTGTACGCCGTGCATTGGAAGAACCACTCCGCATCTTAACCCAGAATGCAGGTATAGATGGTTCTATCGTTGTTCAAAAAATTAAAGAAGGAACCAAAGATTTCGGCTTTAATGCAAGAACTGAAGTGTACGAAAACTTATTTAAAGCTGGTGTTATCGATCCAACTAAAGTTGCCCGTGTAGCTTTAGAGAATGCTGCTTCTATCGCAGGTATGTTATTAACTACCGAGTGTGTTGTTGCAGATAAGCCAGAACCTAAATCATCTGCTCCTGCAATGCCAGGTGGCGGTGGTGGAATGGGAATGGATTATTAATATGTCAGCATATCAATGCTTATAATAAAACCCCGCAAATTTGCGGGGTTTTATATTTTAAAGTACCCTGGTACAATTTTATATAAGCGCTTATACAATTTAATTATTTTGTTGTAATCAAACAGCAGTAATACTATTAAGCTTTACTTGCGTCGCACTCTTGTGCGTTCTGAGTATATTTCAGCAAATACAACCGCAGCGAATGGGCAGAAGTTACCGGATGTTTAAAGCTGAATTATGTTTCTAAAGTACAAGAGTGCGACGCAAGTAAAGCTTAATTGTAATTCAGTACCCCTGGCCAAAAATTTGGTTTATTTTTTTAAGAACCTAATAGCACCGATCGCAAGAAAAAAGAGCGCTGCTGCATAAGTAACCATAACAATAACCCCATCGTATAAAAAGGAACTGCCGAATTTGCTGTAGGCAAGAATTGAATCTGACAAAACAAACAAAACCGCACCGGGAATAAAGTAGTTTGCAGCAAGTCTTTTAAGGCTCCTGTTGTTGATGATATTTATTGCGCATAACAGCATAATACCTAAAACAATTGAGTAAATAGTTACAGGTATCTCGAAATTCTGGTTGCTTACTTTAACCCGTATTAAAAAAAGCAGTATTGAGATATAAGCAAGTATGCTTATGCCTGCAGTGAAAATAAAGAGCCGGTGTTTTGCTGTAAAACGTTTTAACCTGTAAAAGAAAATAATGAAGAGGACATGCGCTAATAAAAAGCTGCAAAGGCCCGATACAAAACTTATGGCATCTGTGTCGTTTAATAGTACAACATCACCTGCAAAGCAAAAGAAAAAAGCAACATTGATTATAACACTCGACCGCTTGTGTTTTGTATTTTCAACAGAGAAGTAAACTGCAATTAAAAGTAATGGAACAAGTAATGTTTTGGTATAAAACCTGTACTCATTATAATGGTTAATGATTAAAAAGCAATCTGTAAGTAAAACAAGCCAGTAAAGTATAAATAAAAACAACAAAGATTTTTTCATACAATCATTAATTTCTGGAATGGGTTTATTTTATTTGCGCAATCTTAATTTTTCGGGATAGATATTTTTGCAAAGAATCTTTAGTTAATGTAGTATCAGCATTCTTTAAATGCATTTTTAAATAAAGTGTATAAATGTGTCCACTGTCGGTTGCTACACTGTCGTACCCGGAAGGGTGGCCCAATTTTTTAAGTTGCTCAGTACGCAAATAGGCACGGTTTGCAACAGCAGTGGTTTCAAAAATAAATTTGTAGTCTGAGGTATCGCTTTGGATAAGAGGAGCAGTGGCTGTTATGGTATCTGTATGTGGCATTGTATTCAAGCCCGCAGCGGTATCATTTGCCGGGTTTGTTACCGTTGTGTTTATTGTATCCTTGTTTGAAATAGCACCATTGCCAAGGAAAAGTTTGTAAGTGCCCCAGCCAATAACACCAAGTACGCCCAATACAATTAATATAGCCAGTACCATTAATGCGGATTTATCAGAACTCTTTTTAACAACAAGGTTGGCGTTATTTTTTGCCTGTTGTTTCTTTGTGTTTTTTTGATCTTCGATGTTCGCCGATAAATCATAAGCGATAAACTCATATTCATTTGATTTCGCCAGCTTAAATATTCCCACACCTTCCATCTCATAAGGCTTACCAATATTAATAAACTGCCTCATCAGTTCTATATACGATTCAAGATCAGATAATATCAGTCCTTTATTTTTATTGGTTCGTTCTGCTATGTAGACAATCAGCCCCGGCGAGGTAACGGCTTTTTTATCGAACTCAAAGGTTAAAGCTCCCAGCGGTTGTGGAAGTTCCGATGCCTTGCTTTTATCATTAAATGATAATGTGCCTATTTTTTCAAAAGAAACAGATTTCTGTTCGTTAAGGTAATCGCGTATAAAAAGGTCGTATTGGTTCACTTATTTTTTTCGCTGAAAGTAGTGATTTTAAGATGATGAAACATAAATTTTACTCAATTGAATTTTTTTGTTGTTGCAAACTTAATTTTGCAGCATGCTCACCGGCAATGAAGAGAAATTTATAGAGTACTGGAAAACAAACCGTGACCGTGATAAAAAGCTGTTACGGCAGTTATTTATAGGTCTTCCTGCCGGTTTGTTAATTTCCGGAGGCGTTTTGTTATCATTGGATCTTGACTGGTATACAAGGGCAAATATGGTTGCAAACGCCGAACTCAATCCTTATGTATTACTTATTGCGCTTGCAGGCATAGCCATTTTTATGGCCATCTTTTATAAAAAATACCAATGGGAAATGAAAGAACAGCGATATCGGGAATTGCTTTTCAAAAAAGAAAGTGAAAAAAATAATACAGGCGAAAACGATGCAGCCATTTAGGCTACCGGCCTGTCTCTAAAGAAAAATAAACCATCACCACATGAAAAAAGTGTTCTTTCTGGCAATGTTGCCTCTTATGTTTTTAGGATGCGTAAAAAGTAATAATGGAAGCCAGACCTGTACCGATGTTACTGCAGCTTCTGAAGAAGCACAGATTATTGCATATTGTAATGCAAATGGCATTACCTATACCAAAGACCCGAGTGGTATTTACTACCAGGTGCTAAGCCTTGGTACATCACCGCACCCCAATACTTCATCCAAGATTACCGTTGATTATACAGGTAAATTGCTCAATGGGTCTATCGTAGATAAAAATACTGTTCCATATACCAATTACCTTAATCAATTAATTGAAGCCTGGCAAATTGCCATTCCCCTTATTGGTACCGGCGGCCATATTGTTATGGTGGCACCGTCATCCCTTTGTTATGGCTGTTATGGTGCAGCGCCAACTGTACCAGGTAACAGCGTACTTTTTTTTGACATAACATTAAATAAGGTAGAATAAAAAAGCAATTGTATTGTTTTATAATAAGCCGCTAATATCAATAGCGGTTTTTTTTGGCCAGGGGTTCTTTTTTCAATTAAGCTTTACTTGCGTCGCACTCTTGTACTGCATATCTTTTTTGAGCAAATAAATACATTATTCAAAAATTACTTATAAAATAAGGTGCCTCTAATGTTGTAAATGAGGGTTCTGTTTTGGCACTGCAAAACCATTTGTTCTTTAAAAAACGGGCAGGCATATTAAGCGCCTTTTTGCCGGGCAGCCCAAAGATGCTCAATGATATACAGATGAAAGGATTGCGACGCAACAGGCGGTGCCCAAAGGATGAAAGCCAGTATCACACTGCGTTTCAGGATAAAAATTATCCTTTTCCCTGAATGGATTTCGATAATAAAACAGCCTTTTTTTTACTGTTTAATTTAATTGTCAAACCCCTATCTTTGCCGCTCAAAATTTTTTATAAACCCATATAGTATATGCAACTCAAAGGTTTAGTACGTTTCTTTGCCATAGCGCTTATTTTAATTTGTGTTTACCAATTATCTTTTACCTGGATCGTTCGCAGCTATGAAAAAGATGTGGAAGAAAGGGCGGTATCATGGGTAAAAGCCAAGTACCCTGCTGCAGATAAAAAATATCCTGATAGCAAAGAGCTTCAGACTGCTTACAGCGATACACTTGCCAACCTTGAAAAACAGAGGAAGCAACGTATTTTAGACAGTACAAAGGAAACCAAAATAGGGCCTTTTGGTATGGTAGCATACCAGGAAGCCAAAGATAAAGAACTGATGCTTGGCCTAGACCTTCAGGGTGGCATGAGCGTTACTATGGAGGTAGGGCTTGATGGATTGATAAGGTCCATTTCCAATAATTCAAAAGATGTTGCATTCAATAATGCCTTAAACAGTGCTGTTGCACTTAAAGCAAATACCGGTGCGGACCTTATCACGCTATTTGGTAATGAATATAAAAAAGTATCGAACGGTGCTAAACTTGCACCAATATTCGCTACACGCAGTGATAACAAAATTAAGTTTGACGCTTCTGATGATGCAGTTTTAAGTTATCTGCGGGATCAGTCTGCGGCCGCGTTTAAAAACACGCTTAGAATTATTACTACAAGGATTGATGCTTTTGGTTTGGCATCACCTTCTATTAATCCCAATCCTGCGAAAGGAACTATCAGCATTGAACTTGCGGGTATTAATGATCCGGAAAGGGTACGTCATTATCTTCAGTCAACTGCTAACCTGCAGTTCTTTGAGGTTTACAATATTAATGATGTAGCCGAAGCATTGCAAAGTGCAGATAAATCAGTTTCAGATTATATAAAAGGAACTACTACATCTACAAAGCCAGTTGCTGCTGTGGTTGATACTGCCAATAAAGCACAGCAACCTGCTGATACAACTAAAACAGTTACTTTATCTGGTAATGATACTGGCAAAAAAGCAGCTGCACCTAAAACTGCGGGAGTAGATTCTGCCACGATCCGCAAAAATGAAAACCCAATATTTTCATTGTTTGCCGGTATAGCACAGGGGCAAAAAGATGAAAAGGGCAGTGTACGTTTTCCTTCCTACATAGGTTACGTGCTTAAGAAAGACTCAGCGATGCTGGGTGAGTATTTAAGAATGGATATGGTAAGCACCAAATTCCCTGGTAACCTTGTTTTTATGTACGGTAATCTGGAAGGTAACGATGGCGCTACAGTTAAAGACAGGCTTGCACTATATGCAATTAGAACTTTAGACAACGGTATGGCAAAGCTGCAGGGCGCACATGTAAGCAAAGCCAGTCAGCAGTTTGACGAAAAAGGCCGTCCTTCCATTAGTATGGCAATGGATGCAGAAGGTACAAGGGTTTGGGCTAAAATGACTGCGGATAATGTAAATAAACCAATAGCGATTGTACTGGATAATTTTGTTTACAGTGCCCCAAATGTTGTAAACCCTATTCCTAATGGTAATTCAGAAATATCCGGAAGCTTTACTGTTCCTGAAGCACAGGATTTGGCGGGTATTCTACAGGCTGGCCCTCTTTCTGCACCTGCAAAAATAGTTGCAGAACAGGTTGTTGGACCAACTCTTGGTCAGGCTGCTGTATCTGGCGGAGCATTATCTTTCTTTATATCATTTATTGTAATCTTTGCGCTGATGCTGATTTATTATAATACAGCAGGCTGGGTTGCAAATACCGCATTAATTTTAAACCTTCTATTTACAATCGGCATCCTTGCTGCATTAGGTTTTACACTTACTGCACCGGGTATTGCAGGTTTGGTACTAACCATTGGTATGGCTGTAGATACCAACGTAATTATATTTGAGAGGATTAAAGAAGAACTTACAAAAGGCAAAGGTTATTTAACTGCAGTGTCAGACGGTTACAAACGTTCTTATGCACCCGTATTAGATGCACACGTTACCACATTCCTTACAGCATTAATATTATTC
>JANXWM010000699.1 GCA_025351145.1 Chitinophagaceae bacterium | reverse complement strand
CTTGATTCAATTTTTAATATTTTAAAAATATTAAATCTCTCTCCTGTGGCATTTGCAATCTCTTCATACTTTTTATTGATGGTTACTACTTCGTTTAAAAGACTTTCAACACTCATATCACTTCTTTTTTTGTTATTAAATGTAATTTAAAAAGTTCCGCACAAGCCATTGCATCACTCAATGCATCATGATGATTCAAAGATATAAGATGTTTCCTACATAGTGAAGCCAAGTTATCTCTGTAAATCCTGTAAGTACAATGTCCGATATATTCCGGTGTTGCAATATCCTAATATTCCAGTGTTTGTTTGAGGCAATTAAAGTCAAATGAAAAGCCGTTGTGCGCAACTACATTTTGGTTTTTTATAAATGGTTCTATCTGTTGCCAAACCTTATTAAAGGTTGGTGCATTTGCTGTTTGCCCTGGTGTGATACCATGTATGTCAATAAAGTGATCCCAATAGAAATTATTTGGTGGGTGAACTAAAACAGATAGTTGTCCCATAATAATTCCATTTTCAACCCGAACCAAGCCAACCTGGCAAATACTCCAACGCTTGCCGTGGGCAGTTTCAAAATCTATTGCTGTAAAATCAAATTCCATTTTTGTGATTTACATTAATTGATGTCGGCAATATTAAACCCAATAACATTTCGTTTTTTGATTTGCTGAAAACTCAATTCCTCTTGGTTATAAATTTCAGTAAGCGTCATGGGTTTATAGATTTTTGTATGGAATGACAGTTTATCTGACAGCAATTGGGCTTTTACTGTTTCTAATTCTTTAAACTCATATTTGGCAATCAATCTTCCCTTGCGCATGAGTGCATTATCTACTTTTGAAATGTCAGTATTGAAGGAACAGATGATTTGAATATTTAAACAGTCGGATAATAAGCCATCAGAAATATTGAGCAATGCGGATACAGGAGAATGCCCGTCCTTTTCCCTGTCAACTACAATATTTTCTGCATCTTCAATTACAAAAATGCAATTGGAATGATCAATAAGAATTGAAATGAGGTCGGGATTAGTAATTTCGCCGGCCATAGTTGGCGGCAAGAAAATTACATTTTTTTTAAGTGCCGAAATAAGATAGCGGATATAAGAAGTTTTGCCAGTGCCTGGCTTGCCATGCAGCAGTACCAGGCCTTTATCATTTTTCTTTGAAAGCCTCCTAATTATTATTTGGTGTACGTGTTTAAAATCATCATTGTAATTATCTTCAATGTTTAGTTTTGGTTTTGATATTTGCAATGACCTGGTGGCAATTCCATTATTTGTATTTAACAGCAAGGAGATTTGAGGTTTGTGTTTTGCTTTTCGTTGTTTAAATTTTTTAACCCATTTAATAACTGCTTCAACTTTTGACATTTCGGTTTTACGGAAAAGAAACCTTACTGTGGAGCAGTTGGTGTCGAAGTATACAATCAGGTCATCATATAGGATGTAAAAAATATCATCATATTCTGCGTTTTTACTTCCATCAAAATATCTCTTATTAAAATAACAGTCTTTGATTTCTGTTTTATAAGCCTCAATAAACCGTTTACCGGCTTTTTTACAATCAATTCTTATTTCATTTATACAGTTTGGAATAGCGTTAAAATGTGCAACGAACAAAGTGAATTCATTTAGATAAGAACCTTTTCTTTCAGCAAATACTTCATCTAATGTCATCCTGGAAGATGTCTTTTCCAGTTCAGATGTTTTGGCCTGCAGGCTGTTTATATTGATAGCTTTTGACTCCATACCTGTTATATTTTTAAGTACAGTGTCAAAATTAGAAACTGTCAACGCCAAACTATGTCGCTGTGAAAATTAATCTTCTCATTGCTCTGCCAATGCTGGTCGCCAACTACAGGTGTTCGGAAGATTATGAACTTGTTCCAGAGGAACAATTTATGGGTAGTAGTAGTAGCGATTGCATGAATGAATATACGTTCCGTAGGAACGCTAAACACATCGCCTATTATTCTTTATCTACCTACAAAATGTTCCTCTGGAACATCTTCCGAACATCTGTAGTCGCCGACCACCATTATCCGCTTCGATCTTCGCTACGGTAAAGCCCAATTCATAATCCGAACGTACAAGTGAGTGACACAACAGGCGATGCCATGAAATGCAAAAGCTTGTAACATAGAATATTAAATTCAAACAGTTTTTCATTTCCCTGCTAAAACTTCATTTACCAACTTCTTCATTTTTTGCAAACCTGTTTTGGCAACAAGTAAAGCATCGTCTTTCCAGTAAGTTTCGTTGAAGAGTTCTAATGACAGCACTTTGGTACCGCCCATCGCCTCCAGGTCGCGGAGTATTTGCTTAAGCGGTGCAGTGCCATCACCGGGATATACACGGTCGCTATCAGTTTGTTCTTCCACCGGTTTATTGGCGGGGTAATCATTCATGTGAATAATATCAATCACTTTACCGTTTACTAATTTTAATCCGTTAAAGCCCGAGCCGCCCCTGAAAAGGTGGTACACATCCGGCAATATGCGGGCATCCCCATCGTTGGCTGCAGCGGCAATTGCCAGTGCCTGGCCCAGGTTGTACAGTGTACCCGAAGCACCCCAAAATTCAAGCAATGGCATTACGTTGTATTTTCTGCCGAGGTTCAATATTTCATGGTAACGGGCACCAGCTTTTTGAAAGTTTATTGGTTCATTCGTCTCCACACCCGCAGGCGGCGCGGCTATACGGCGGCAACCAAGCACAGCCATCATTTTCATTTCCTCTTCCAGTTCTGCAAGGCCGGCTTTGCGTTTAGCATCGTCATCTACCATCCAGGTAGTAAAGCTGATAGCATCTTCTACAACAATGCCTTTCGCTTTTATAAAAGCTGCAAGCGATTGAATTGAATTACCCTGGCTTACATAATCTTTGATATCGTTTACCCAAAGTTCCATGCCATCATAGCCTGCCATGGCAGCTATTTCAATGGAATGCAGCAGGCCGGGCTTTTGCCCCATAATGGTACTTGTATTAAGGCAAAAGCGAAAAGGCCCTTTTGCAGTTGTGGCAGCATGTGTGAATGATGCAGGCACCAATGCAGCAACTGTGGCTGCACTGGATAATTTAAAAAGTTTCCGTCTGTTAAGCATACATTATTATTGATAAAGTGATTAAGGTAAACATTTTTTTAATTGCATAAATATTAACGGCACCAGGAACAATACATATATTACCTGCATTGCTGTTTACATATTTGTAAAGCTGCCATTAAAGAATTTTTTTGTACCAAACAATTGTACTGCTATCAGGCATCCTTGCGTCGCACACTTGTACTGTTGGATTATATATTGAGCTTTTACCGGTGCAAATCGCAGAGTCCAGGCCATGCACAAATCTTTGCGCAAGACTGCGGAGAAAGAAAAGAACTATCTTGCCCGTTCATTCGTGACACGCCTCTGCGACGAAGGATACGTTCACCAAAAGAAATTTTAGAATATGAAGACTGAAATTAAAAAACCAGAACAAGAAAAAGAGTTTGACACAGATAAAACCTTTAGAGCTCCGCCAATGTTGGTCGCCGACCAACATTATCCGCTTCGATCTTTGCTACGGTAAAGCCCAATAAACAATCCAACCGTACAAGAGTGCGACGCAAGAGGTGATACTATGAAATACTTCTGCCGGGCTAAAAAAAATTATGAAGTTCTGATCTTTGCCACTTCCTGTAAACCGAGTTCTTCAATGGCGGTTTCACGCATTTCTACTTTTCTTATTTTGCCGGTAACGGTCATGGGGAAACCATCTACAAATTTCCAGTACTTCGGGATTTTATAATTTGCTATTTGCCTGTTGCAAAAATCAATAAGCTCGTTTTCTGTTACAGTAAAATCTGATTTCAGCTTTACCCATGCCATTACTTCTTCACCATATTTTTCGCTGGGTATGCCGATCACCTGCACATCGGCAATGGCTTCATGCGTATAAAGAAATTCTTCTATCTCTCTCGGGTAAATATTTTCACCACCACGTAAGATCATGTCTTTTATGCGGCCTACAATATTTACATAACCTTCATCATCCATAGTTGCAAGGTCGCCGGTATGCATCCATCTTGCCTGGTCAATTGCTTCGGCAGTTGCCCTTGCATTGTTCCAGTAACCAAGCATTACAGAATAACCGCGTGTACAAAATTCGCCGGGTGTATTACGGTTTTGCAATGCCCCTGTTTCGGGGTCTATTATTTTTATTTCGAGATGATCCTGCACCGTACCAACAGTGCCCACCTGTTTTTCAAACGGTGTGCCTGCGCATGTTTGCGTTGATACGGGAGAGGTTTCCGTCATGCCATAACAGATCTGCACATCTTTCATGTGCATGAGTAACTGCACTTTTTTCATTACTTCTACAGGGCAGGGCGAGCCTGCCATTACACCTGTGCGCAATGAAGACAAATTAAAACGGCTGAATTCTGGCAATTGCAATTCGGCGATGAACATGGTGGGCACGCCGTATAAGGAACTGCAACTTTCTTTCTCTACCGCTTCTAAAACTTTAAGCGGTTCAAAACTTTCAGAAGGTATCACTATACAGGCTCCGTGTGAAGTACAGCATAAATTACCGATCACCATACCAAAACAGTGATAGAATGGAACGGGTATGCAAACCTTATCTTCTTCAGTATAGTTGAGCCGCTTGCCAATAAAATAACCATTGTTCAAAAGATTATAATGCGAAAGGGTAACACCTTTAGGGAAACCGGTTGTACCCGATGTGTACTGTATATTTATGGCATCATCAAACTGCAATGTGCTTTCCACTTCTTCCAGCTGATCATTGCTTACCCTGTCTGCTTTGCTAAGAAATTCTTCC
>JANXWM010000690.1 GCA_025351145.1 Chitinophagaceae bacterium | reverse complement strand
GACCTTGGCCCCGAAGGCGGAGATGGTGGCGGCAGAATTTTATTCGAAGGCACACCCGAAGGATTACTCAAAATAAAAGAAAGCCATACTGCTACATTTTTGGCACATGAAATGAAATAGAAAATTTATGTAGCCAGCTTTTATACTTCGTGGCATCGGCTGTTGTGTCACTCACTTGTGCATCTTTATCATTGCTGAGCATGGCGAAGTGCCATTTATGCGGCATGTCACTTGTTTCATCCCGCCTTCAAGCGGGACACTTGTGCGTTCTGTTTTCATGGTGCCTTCGGGTCTCAAGAATTTGAAAGCTCCCCTGTTTTGAATGAGAAATAAGAGATACTTCAAAGATTAAGTTGAAAATATAATGCATTGGCGATGATTTATTTTATAATAAAATCACTTGGTAACATTGAAGACAATTTTTCTGACCAAGCCCAATATCCTTCTGTTAATAAGTCTATCCCATTAAAATAGTTTCCATTTTGATAAATGACAATCGATTTATTAAATCGCAAACTAATGACCGTTGTGATATTTTCATTGGACTTGTTCAATGGCAGAAATTTTGCATATTCATATGGAATCTTTTTGTTCAAATACATTACTTCTACATTTCCTTTAAAATAGACAGTTTTATATGCCGGGTCAATAGAACTATTTGAAACAAAAACAATACTATCTCTTGGTATAAGTTTGCTTAATGTAACCCTATTCTCCTCATCGGAAAGTTTGTTCACTTTAAGATAATAATCCAAAGAATCTTTATCAATCTGAAAATTTGCTCCCCCACTATTATTGGCTTTATCCTGGATTTGTTTCAATAGTTCCTTAATTCTACTTTTCTCTTCATTAGTAACAACCCTAACTTCTCTGAGTTCGAATCCGTCACTATTCAGTCGATTAAAATATAAACTTCTTATAAATTGTCTTAGCGAACCTTTATATGTATCATTCCTAATTTGAATCCATTTGTTTGCTTCTTTAGTTTTAGCAGACTTTAATTCCTCAAATAAGGGATAGCCGATGTAGGAGAAAGTATTATTGGAAAAATCGATTTCAAATTTTGAAAGCAGGTATGTTATTTTATAACCTAAATTTTTATTTTCAAATACTAATTTTTCATTTGCAAAGGCTCTTAGCTTGTTGGATTTTTCGTTATACTTAAATTTAACTACTTCCGGATTTAATAATTTGCAATTGGTTGATAATTGTTTAGCACCAATGAAACAGGTTTTAAAATTTTCTCCCCATTTTTCCCATCCGTTTTTATCATATGGTTCTACGGTAACTTCTTTTAAAATATTTGAAGTTGGTTTAAGTTTAATTACCACTGAATCTATATTTTGAGTGATTTGAATTGGGATAATATAACTTTCATAATTGAGTGATGATACAACAAGATCATATTTCCCTTGTTTGATATGGTCTATCTGGAAATCACCTTTTTCTTTGCTATTCGTTCCATTAGTCGTGTTGCTCAAAAAAATACTAACTCCAGCCAATGGCGTTTGAGATATACTATCAATTATCTTTCCCGCAATTCTATATTGTGAATTAGATGAAAATGATAGTAATAATAGAAACACCGTTAGGTTGTAATTCATAATCTAAGAATTGGAAAACTATTTCAATATTTTGCTGAGATGAATCAATTTGCCTTTGCTGTCCATTCCTTCAAGAATTAACCGAAATGAATGTGTAACATCATTGTTATAAAAACTGATTTTTATTTTATTATTAAACTTGTCCAGATTAATCCAGGGGTTCCAAAGTAATGTAGTTCTCAAGTCTGCAGTAGAATATGATTGCTGTTTTTCTGCATATCCGGGTGAGTAGAATTCCCTATATGGTGCATATCCTGAAACCGTTTTATATGCCATTCCACCCGGTAAAATATTTGTCTCTGGATTTATATCAGGGCCTTTTTTGGTGTAAATGACAATCGCACCTCCGCTTCCATTAAATCCTCCCACGAATGGGGGACTAAATACCTTGATATATGCCACATTATTTAAATCAATATTTTGAACGGCTTCTGTAGGTATATAAGATTCATTTAGGTAAAAGGATGGTACACCTTCTCTAAATGCTACAGTTGGTAAAGTTGTGTTTCCATTTGAGTGAGAGAATGTTAAGCCTGGTATCTTTCCGTCTAAAAAATCAAAAATTGATATTACCGCAATTGAATTTTTCGAAGAATACATATCGAATACAGCGGTTGCCTCACTTGTAAAATTGCCTGTTGCATATTTATTATCCAATTGTTTAATTCTGGATATTTCTTTAGAATAAACTATAACATCTTTCAATGTGTTTTTTTGTTTTATAATATCTGCCTTCTTTTGTTCGTCCAATAGATATTCTAATTTACTTACGCCTATTGTATCGAAACTATTTTGTGCAGTATTAAGAACTATCTTCGGGTCAACTTTGAAAAAATCATTCTCAATAAGAACCTGACTTTTAGCAGGCAGACTCATCCCATTTAAATCATAATAAATCCTAGAAGTATCGTAAGTCATTACATTTTCCTTGTAAAAGCTCCCATCATCCAAAATTGGTAGAGTCATCATCGAAAAACTAGAATCCTTCGAAACAAAAATTAAATTTATTGTTTCAGGGTTCTTATTTTTTTTAAATGAAATATCTCCAAATCTTCCGGTTATCTTTTGGTAAGATGAATCTTTAGCATAAGGCAAAATCGATGGGGGATTATTCAATATTTTTTTCCAATTGAATCTTCTCCACCCATTTGTTAGCATTACCAAATCCAAATGATCTGCTACACTGTCTGCAGTTGAACTGAAATAGTAAGCAGCATTGTAAATATTTCCTGCCAGATCTCCTTTAAGAAGAAGTTGTGAAATGATTGTATTGTCAGGAGAATTATTTATTTCTGAATCGGTAATTGATAGAGATAAATTTGCAATAGTTGTATCTTTTAGTTCAATGTCAATTACATTTTTTCCACGTTTTTCTGTACTTAAAGTGTCGAATGTAACAGATGCGTTTAGAAGATAGTCCGCATTTTTCACGAAAATAATCCGTTCGCAAACAGGCTGTCTGTTTTCATCAAATACGGTCAATTGTAAAATACCAGATGAGATTTTGCTTATTGGCAGAGAACTGGAAATGGATTCTTTGTCAGTCAGATCGATTTTCGCTTTGAAAATAACAACTCCATTCATTTGAGCAACAAGCGTAATTTTCTTCATTGACTCGGGAGCCATTTTGGTTCTTTGAATATGAAATATCCTGCTTGAAATTCCAGATTCCACAATTAAATTAACCCCTTCTTCTGTGGAAACGGGTAAATCTGTTTTATGTATTGCGCCTTGTTTATCTTTCCATTCGGCCATATACACTTCATTTAAGACGGGCACGAAGAGAAACTTTCCCATACCATCGTGAATTGATTTGAATGAAGTGATGATATCTCCTTTGTCATTTTTAATATATCCTTCTACGCTTTCAGGAAGTCCATACTGGTTTACCCCTTTAAATGCGACTATATTTTGTTTATTCAAAAGAAGGTTGCCAGATTCAGTTAAGAATTGAACTGTTGTTTCAGGAATTGGAGATTGTTGTTTTTCTCGATTATTTTCGGAAGAAATGACTTGAAATTTCTGTTGGAAAAAGTATGATGAATCAAAGTTTCTCATCCATTTTGTGTAAGCGACAGCTTGAATAAATTTGCCAGTGTATTTCCCGGGTAGAGTAAAACTCCCCGAAGAATAACAATATATGATTGGAGTTATGGTTGAACTGACTAATTGTCCGTTATCATCATACCAATCTATATAGAAGTTTTTAGAAATCAATGAAGGTTCGATTCCTGACATGAGGTAAGCCTTATACCAAATAGTTTGACCCGCAGAATATCTACTGTTATCAAACTGAACATATGTCTTTTCGAAAGAATTTTTTTTATAAAAATTTGCAAGAACGGAATCAATATTTTGAGATTTGATAGAAGAATTTAATATACAAGTAGTAAGAATTAACCATAAAAATTTCATTTTTCCCATGGAATACAGTTTGGTTAGTGCGAAAATAAAGAATAATCAAATTGTACATTAACATAATTTGAGACCAACCGATAGTTTGCGAAACTCAAATCTTCACTTATTATTTTCTTATCTCACTTTCAATTTGTATTTTCATTTTGTTGCTTATTGTGCTGAACGATGAACGAAATGCGACCACCGCCTATGGCAGGATAAGCTGCAACAGGCGATGCCATAATAATCTGCAGTCGGTATCATCAATACAATTAACCTTATGCTCGTAAAAACCTTTGGCAGCGCGGTGTACGGAGTGGAAGCGATTAGCATTGCCATTGAGGTGAATGTGTTCGCCGGCGATCTTAAATATTATATCGTTGGCCTTCCGGATAATGCTGTCAAGGAAAGTATGCAACGTATTGAGAGCGCCATTAAAACAAATGACTATTACATGCCATGCACCAAGATCGTGGTGAATCTTGCGGCGGCAGAATTTTATTCGAAGGTACACCGGAACAAATGGTAGGTAATAAAGAAAGCCACACAGCGAAGTTTCTTGAGATTGAGTTGAAGTAAATTTCCCGGAACTTTAAACCTGTCGGATCTATAAGATCTGACAGGTTTTTTATTCGCCACTACGCTTCGGGAAAAGCTCATTCATAGTCCAACCGTACAAGTGTGCGACGCAACGATGACGCTATGAAATATTAAAAGCCGGGAACATAATATGTATTGCTTTATTCCGTAAAATTTTACCTGTGCGGTATATTGGGATAGTAGAAAGGAATATGCGGGTGCAGCTTAATACTGAGCGTAATAAAAAAAGTGATGTAAGAATCTTTGTTGGTATAATCTGCCTTTTCTATGCCGGGCTTTACCTTCTCCGGCCTCCTGGACCTTGAATACAGTTGCGAAGCAATGGCCGCTTTTTCGGGCGAAAAATATTTATAAAATAGCGTCGGGTCTATGTATGTTGTGCTGATGTCGTCAATATAATCTGTAAACGTTTTACGCAAAAAAGCGCCGGTAGATAATGCCCAGGTATTATCGAGATAATATTTTACGCCAATGTTGAGTGGTATATAAATCTGTGTAAGTTTATAGGGCTTTCTGTCGGGGTATTCAGCAAAACCTTCGCCTTCCAGGCTAAGCGGCTGAAGGTCTATCCACTTATTGTTTAACTGTGCCTGCGATTTAAAATGAAATGCGCCAATACCGGCAGTAATAAATGGCGCAACGCGGCGTAACTCAATTCTTTTTCGGTCAATATACATCAGCGGATAAAAGGTATAGTCTGCATATACTTCGGTAATATTCGACCTGAAGCTGAGGTTACGGTAATACCTCCAGCGTTCAAAACCGCCACCGTTATTAATCAGGCTGTCGGCATCATTGATTTTAGAAAAATTTATACCTACATTAAATTGTGACCAATTGTTCATATTATAACTTACGGATACACCGGCAAGCATTTTGTTTGTATTTGCCGTGTAATCTTTAAGCAATGGCCTTCCTTTGCCTTGTGTTCCGCCCAGGTCGCCCAGAAAGTTATTGCCGCCTGTAGAAATATTAAGTTCCCAAAAACCCGTAGGATCTGTGAGGCCATCCATATCATACGTTTGCTGTGCCCCGGCTGTGAGGCCAATGCAAAGCATTACGGATAATACAGTTAATATTTTGGTGTAAAATGGAGACATTGGATCCGGAAACGGGTTTACTTTTAATGCAAAATAGCGAAATAAATTAATCAGTGAAAACATATATCATTTCAATGTGTTCAATATCGTCTTCAAGGTACATGTCGCTGCACTGGCTAAAACCCAGTGATTCATAAAACTTCTTAAGGTATAACTGAGCGCCTATGCGTATGTTTTGTTTGCCAAAGATTAGGGCACAGTGTTCAATTGCCTTTACCATTAATACGCGTCCAAAACCACCTTTTCTTTGTGCAGGCGATGTAACTACGCGGCCAATACTTACTTCATTAAACGAAACCCCTGGCGGAACAATACGCACATAAGCAACGGGCGTTTCATTTAACCAGCCACAAAAGTGATAGCAGTTTTGGTCTTTGTTGTCTGCATCAAGGTAAGGGCAGTTTTGCTCTACCACAAATACTTCGCTGCGCAAACGCATAATGGCATACAGTTCATATACGGTAAGGCCGTTAAAAGGTTTTATAGTCCAGTCAATCATACTTGTTTTTTTGAACCCGGCAAATGTACTGCTATGAAGCTTTACTTGCGTCGCACTCTTGTACTGCAGCAGGTGACTGAGCTTTACCGAAGCGTAGAGTTAAGCGACTTTTAAAAAGCTGCTTTCAAACAAGATTAAATTTTAATCAGCCTAAAATCAATTTCCCTGCCTTTATTTAAAGCCCCGTTAGGGGTTTGGGGGTTTTACAATTACTTTTGCGGTTTAAGCCTTTAAGTTTTTGTATGCGCAAATTAACAATGGATGAGCTTGGCCGTAAAACGGTGCAGGAATTTAAAGAAGCAATAAAAACGCCGGTTATAGCAGTGCTTGATAATATACGCAGCATGCACAATGTGGGCAGTGTATTCCGCACGGCAGATGCATTTCTGCTCGAGGGCATTTGTTTGTGTGGCTATACAGCCCAGCCACCACACAGGGATATTCAAAAAACGGCGCTTGGTGCTACAGAAACGGTTGACTGGATACATTTTCCCACCACGCTGGAAGCCGTACAGCAACTGCAGCACAGAGGCTATAAAGTATTTGCTGTAGAACAGGCAGAGGGAAGTATCTCTTTAGAAAAATTCCGCATGCAACAAGATGAGCAAATCGCTGTTGTATTTGGTAACGAAGTGGAAGGTGTAAACAGCGATGTACTTAAGATTTGTGATGGCTGTTTAGAAATTCCGCAGCTTGGCATGAAGCATTCGCTCAATATCTCTGTTGCGGTAGGGATTATTTTCTGGAAGCTGGCCGAGGCGAGATTTTTGTCTGAACCATGATTTTTGGGATTCATTGTATTTTTTGAGGAAATAAAATAATTATGAGTAAAGTAAAAGATTATCTGAGTTTAATAAAGTTTAGCCATACCATTTTCGCGATGCCTTTTGCGATGATTGGATTTTTTTTAGCTTTAATAAAAGGTCAAAAACAGTGGAATCTGAACTCGGCAATCGGCTGGGGGAAAAGCTTTGAAAATTATTCATGGTGGGGCCTTAAACTACTTCTTGTTTTTATTTGCATGATCACAGCCCGCAGCGCAGCAATGGCTTTCAACCGGTATCTCGACAGGAGCTTTGATGCAAAGAACCCACGCACTGCCATCCGCGAAATACCAAAAGGAATTATCTCAGCAAACGGCGCTTTGCGGTTTGTAATATTGAATTGTGTTTTATTTATAGCCACTACATTTTTCATCAATAAAATTTGTTTCTTTTTATCGCCGGTGGCTTTGTTTGTTGTATTGTTTTACAGTTATACCAAGAGGTTTACTCCACTTTGTCATTTGGTTTTAGGTTTGGGGTTATCGTTAGCGCCAATTGGCGCTTACCTGGCGGTTACAGGCAGGTTTGATGTGTTGCCCATTCTATTTTCACTGGCAGTTATTTTTTGGGTAAGTGGCTTTGATATTATCTATGCTTTGCAGGACGTTGAGTTTGATAAGTCGCAAAAATTGTATTCCATGCCGGCAAGTTTGGGTAAACAAAAGGCCTTAAGGGTATCGGAGTTATTGCATGTATTAAGTTCGGCTTGTGTTATAGCTGCTGGTTTTTATGGTGGGTTTCATTTATTGTACTGGATAGGCATTGCGGTTTTTGTGGGCATGCTTTTTTACCAGCATTCTATAGTAAAGCCAAATGACCTGAGTAAAGTGAATATCGCATTTATGACTGCAAACGGCATTGCGAGTGTGGTGTTTGGAGTATTTGTTATTGCTGATTTACTGATTTTATAAAAGCCCGGTAAAGTTCTGAACCCCGCCTCAAGCGGGGCAAGCTGTACAAGAGTGCGACGCAAGAGAAGCTTAATTATTAATCTGAAGTTTGGTTCATAAAAGATTTTTTACCGGTTAACATGGCAAGAATACTTTGTATTGATTATGGCGGAAAACGTACCGGGCTGGCTGTTACAGACCCGATGAAAATAATTGCCAGTGGCTTAACGGCTGTTGATACAAAAGACCTGATGGACTATTTAAAAAAATATTTTAAGCAGGAAACGGTTGAATTAATACTGATTGGGGACCCGAAAAACCTGGACGACAGTGATACACATGCAACACCTTTGGTAAATGCTTTTATAAAAAAGTTGCAAAAAGAATTTCCCCACATGCCTATTGAAAAAGTTGACGAAAGATATACTTCCAAAATGGCAAAACTTGCTATGCTGGAGATGGGCATGAAGAAAAAAGACCGTCAGAATAAAAAAAATGTAGATGAAATTGCAGCCACCATTATGCTGCAGGAGTACCTCGCACAGCAGGGGTAATACAGTTTTGTAAACACCTTAAGGATGTAATAATTAACTTTGCGGCTAATTTTTAACAGATAAGCGGATTTATGATTTTACCAATTGTAGCGTACGGATCGGATATTTTAAGAAAAGTGGCAACAGAAATTACCCCGGATTACCCTGGTCTGCCAAAGCTGCTGGAAGATATGTGGGAAACCATGTACTCCAGCAATGGAGTGGGTTTGGCTGCACCGCAGATCAATAAAGACATCCGTTTATTTGTGATGGACAGCGCCCAAATTTTCGCGAACCAGGAAGAAGATGAAAAAGGGGAGTACCCCGATGACCCGGGTATAAAAAAGGTATTCATTAATGCATACATCAAACACTTTGAAGGGGAAGACTGGAGCTACAATGAAGGTTGCCTTAGCATACCCAAAATAAGAGAAGATGTAATGCGCCCCGAAGAAGTGGTACTTGAATACCTTGATGAAAATTTTGAACCGCACACAGAAACTTTTAATGGTATTACTGCCCGTATTATACAGCATGAATATGACCATATTGAAGGCAAACTTTTTATAGATTATCTTAAACCATTGAAGCGCAAAATGCTCAGAGGCAAGCTTACAGATATAAGCAAGGGTAAAATAAAAGTGGATTATAAAATGGTTTTTCCTAAATGAAGCAATTCCTCTTTCTCTTTTCTATAACAATTTTTCTTACTGCTGCCTGTACTTACGCCCAGGACACCACTGTAATTTGGGATAATCAAAAGATAACATTGCCTGAAGCTGTGGTGCATAATAACCTGGATTATCTTAGTATTCTGCAGCGTATTAAAAACGATACTACTTTTTATAAAGCCTTCCGTAACCTGCATATTGTTGGGTACACTTCTTACAATGATATCCGCATTTTAAATAAAGATGACGGCCTTAAAGCAAGCTGGAACAGTAAAACAATCCAGCACAGGGACAGCAGTTGCCGCAGTATGGAAGTAGCATCTGAAAAAACAACCGGCGATTATTTTGACAATAAAGGCAATCCAAATTACCTAACGGGGGAAATGTATGCTTCTATTTTTTTGACCAAAGGGAAGATATGCGGAGAAGATAATATTGTTACCGGAAGAAGCTTTAATACAAGTAATAAAACTGGAATCGCAAAGCATAAGGAGCAATTGAAAATGCTGTTCTTTAACCCCGGAAAGAAAATTCCGGGCATACCTTTTATTGGCGACAAGCTTGATCTTTACGATGATAATGCCCATAAACTCTACGATTACCGTCTTGAGTTTATAGATTACAAAGGAAGTTTTGCTTATGTATTCACCATAAAGCCAAAGGAAGACCTTGGCGTATTTAAACGTGAAGAGATAGTGGTTGATGAAATGACTACCTGGTTCGATTATAAAACCCTTGAAGTGCTTGCACGTAATTATGTGCTTAGTTATAATACCGGCGCTTATAATTTCCATGTGAATATGCAGGTAGAAATGACAAGAGTGGGCACTTTGCTTGTTCCGCAAATACTGAGGTATAAAGGTGATTTTGGAATAATATTCAAGAAAAAAGAAAGAGGGGAATTTACAGCCACACTATTTGATTTTAAGCATTAACGGCAACAGGATATAAGGGACACCCTTAGAAATTGATTTAATTTTTTTGGTACCAGCATTTGTTTTTTATAGCATCACCTCTTGCGTCGCACTCTTGTACGGTTGGATTATGATTGAACAAAATACAAGTAACCGCAAAGGCGCAGAGCCGCGGAGTAATTGTATTGTCTTTGCGTATCTGCGGTAAAAAATTGCTTCGGTAAAAGCTCATAAATGTTCCTAACGTACAAGAGTGCGACGCAAGGAACGATCACCAAAGAACCTATGCCCGGTACATAAAATTACCCCTCATGTTTTTTCAATTTTACAATTACAGATTTTGATGCAGGCGTGTTGCTTGTATGCGCAACGGCATCAATATGTATAAGCGCATTTGCTTCAGGAAAATAAGTGGCCACACAATTGCGTGCAATGGGCATGGGCACAACGATAAAGTTTTTTGCTTCACGCAATTCACCATTGAAAGAGCTGGTAATATCAACTACTTCATGCTTTGCAAAACCAGCTTGCTGCATATCAAATTCATGCATCATTACCACACGGCGTTCGTTCTGTATGCCGCGGTAACGATCATTCATGCCATAGATGGTAGTATTAAACTGGTCGTGGCTGCGGATAGTCATCATTATAAATTCATCTTCTTTTAATTGCTGTTGCGGCAATGGCAACACACTAAAATTTGCTTTGGCATTTGTAGTATTGAAAGTTCTTTCTTTTGCAGCATTGGGCAAATAAAATCCCGCTGGTTTACGAACACGCTCATTATAATTTTCAAATCCGGATATTGTTTTTTCGATCAGCTCACGGATAAGATCATAATTGTTTTGCAAAGCATCCCAGTCAATATTAAAACGCTTACCAAATGTTGCTTTTGCAAGGTTGCATACAATAGCAGTTTCACTCATCAATGTTTTCGCCGGTGGCTGCAAAACACCTT
>JANXWM010000684.1 GCA_025351145.1 Chitinophagaceae bacterium | reverse complement strand
GAAGGTAAAAACAAGATGAGTGTACTCAATGCGATCCGAAATAAAATAGTACTCAGAATCTTTGCCTGTGTCAATAACAAAAGAAATTATCAAAAAAATTATACTTATTCCCTGGCAATACCATAGAAATCGACGCAAGAGCCGATGCCATGAAATACCAAGGACAGGTTCAAAAAAATTGTTCTAAAAAGGGCGTAAAACAATAGCGGAAGTAATTGATAAAATTAGTTAGCAGGGAGCGCACTATCGGGAACATTTCTAATTCCTGAGCTGTTAAAAAGTGTCCAGCTTTTAAAATTTTGATCTGCGGTCATTCCATTTTTGCCTTCAAATCTTTGGTTCATCGGTTGTTTAATGAGCACATATTTATCGGTGTAAAAAATTCCTTTATCCCTGTCCCACCACAATTCGTTGGTAACAAGTGTATCGCCCTTTACGTTAAACACAATTACACTGTCTCTAAGGAAAACCTTTCCTTTAGTTTCAAGATACCTGCCGTATTTGGCGAACAGCCGGCTTTCGAGTTTTACTGAATCGCCATAAA
Organism: Chitinophagaceae bacterium; assembly: GCA_025351145.1. Lineage (GTDB taxonomy): Bacteria > Bacteroidota > Bacteroidia > Chitinophagales > Chitinophagaceae > Limnovirga. The sequence continues at coordinate 9,286 of JANXWM010000684.1, read as the reverse complement.
AATCTACATGAAGCGTTTTGGGAAATTCTACAAGCGGGGTATCGGTTTCGGTGCGCAGCATTAAAGGTGCAGTAAGTTTAGCTTTTACTTTGCCATCCTGGCTCATATAACTCTCTACATTTTCGGCTACCTCCTGCCCTATTTTCTTTTCGCCGAGGGCCCGCACTTCTTCCATGCTGTTCTCACAACTGTACATAAAAAAACAGCCTGCTAAAAAGGCTGCTTTTAAATAGTTTTTATGTAATGCCGTATTAATCATATTTGCGCCTTGTAAACCAAAGATCGCCTAAAGATAAACCCAACGAAATTTTGAAAAAGTTTTCTGTTATATTATTAACGTTGCTGCCCCTTTTACCAATCTCTATCGCGGTATTAACCAGGGTAGACTGGTTATCGTAGTTGCTCCATTTCTTTAAATTAAAGCCAATGCCCAGGGTAAATGCTTTTACATTGTAGCCATTGCCATCTGCGTTAATGTAATCTTTGCCTGTATAAAAGCCGAAGCGGTAAGTAGAACGGCTTAGCAGGTTTGTGCTTAGCAGTGATGGAATAAATTCACCGCCTGCTTTTACCATCCAGCTGTTGATCAGTTGATCGGGCTTGTTGTAAAAGCGGTAATCTACCCATTTGCCGGCGGAATAATCTACCCCAAACGACCATTTTGTAGCAACCGGATTTGTACCCACTACATACTTTTTACTCAACATAAATCCGGCAGTATATGTTACCGGGATAGTAATGTTACCTAAAATGTTTTTTACTTCGTATATACTGTCCAACGATACCGTTGCATTGTTTGCATCATAATTAAATGTTTCTGCACGGCTGTCAGTATTAGCTTTTAATTTTTGTTCTATTGTACCCGAAGCGCCCAAACGCAAAAAATAGGCTTGTTTAAACGAGCCAACACTACTATTTGTTTCGCTCAGCTTTATGTTGTAAGCAATGCCCGGATTGAAGAACAATCCCCAGAAATCTGTAGTAGATGTGATATTCGATTTATAATAATTAACCGTATCGTTAATAAAAATCTGTTTGCTGCTGATTTTTTTACGCCCAAATTCATACCCGGCATTAAACCCGATACTGAAATTATTCCAGCGCTTTCCCAACCCAAAAAAAACCTGGTTTAAGCCGCCGCTGCCTTCATATAAAGTCTTCACACTATCAATAGAAGTACGCGTAACATCCTCTACATTGTAATTGATACGTGTAGCAGGCCTTAAACCAAATACAAGGCCAATATTCCGGTTCTTTGCGTCTGCTTTCGGGCTAAGAGGCACACCCAGCATAATATAAGAGGGAATAAAATTGGTTGAATTGTAACTGCCCGAAGGGTTTGCGCTGCGTAACGTTCTTGCATCGATGGTAAGCCCGAAATCGTAGGTAACCATAGCGCCTTTTGAGCCGCCAAAAACCCGCACATACCGTAAAGCACTGTAAGAAGATGGATTTACTGAATTGAGTGCCTGATCGCTTACATATGCTGCCGACACTCCCCCCATTCCACGTGTGGCAATATTTTGCGAAGGATAAATATCACCAATGCCATACCTTGAAAAAGGTGCATTTTCCTGTGCAGAAATCTGAGAAAACCAACACAATGCCAACGCTGAAAAAAAGCTCCGTTTAATTATTTGTTCTACTGATCGCATATAAGCCTTTATAGATTAGATGAGGGTCTGCAAATATCTTCTTTTTGAGATGCGGCACAAAAAAGCCCATATCCCCCCCGGTTAAAAGCACGTTAAAGTTCCTGTACCTAAAGGCATATTCTTCAATAATACCGTCAATCTCCTTGCTCATTCCCATGATTACGCCGCTTAATAAATTAGTTCTTGTATCGTAACCCACCAGCGGAAAATTCCAGTCTGGCTTAACCAGCGGTAATTTGGCCGTAAACTGGTTCATCGCTTTTAGCCGCATCTCCAGACCGGGTGAAATACTGCCACCAAGAAATTCATCAAACTTATTTACAAAATTGTAGGTAATGCAAGAGCCCAGCCCAATTACAAGGTTATGTTTCCTGGGAAAAAGATGCACTCCCGCTGCTACCAGTGCCAGCCTGTCCGCACCAATGGTTTCTGGTTTGCCAACCGGTGTTGCAAACGGCAATTTGCTTTCATGGTTCAGCTTATGAAATTTTGTTGCCGCACCCAGTACCTTTTCTATCTCCGGATTATGATCAATCACGGATGCAAGAATTGCCTGCTCCGGCTTAAACTTACCAATTAATTGCTCTACCGTTTCCACTGCATCATTTTCCAGAACAAGCAGCTCTTTAAGGTCTGCATCTTCAAACACAGCACATTTCAACCGCGTATTACCAAAATCAAAGCAAAGAGTGGTTTGCATATCGACTGATTCCCGGTAAATATAATTGCTGCTTTTAATAAAAGAGAAAAAAATTATGAACCAGGCATCAGATACTTTACTGATCGCCTCTTGCGTCGCACGCTTGTACGTTCGGAATTTGCGGGAGCTTTGGGTTTAAATATCAGATCACTTTTTAAAAAATATGATACTATACTTTTTTTCAAACAAAAAAGAATTAAAGTATCTTTAATTAGCTTATTTACATAGCTGCCATTTAAATAATTCTGTACCAAAAAAACGAATCATGACAACCAAACTCATTAACTATGCAGGCTGGGCTATCGTTCTGTCTGCATCCCTCTACTTTATTTACAACAATGCACTTCACTACTTTGCCTATAACAGTAAAGAATTTGGGCCTGATTTCTGGCCAAATTTTGCTCCGTATTTAATGATTCATATTGTTGCGGGTATGGTTGCATTGCTTCTTGGCCCGTTTCAATTTATCCCTGCCATTAGAAAAAATTATGCGAAAACGCACCGCACCATGGGCAAGATTTATTTGTGCAGCATTCTTATTGCAGCTTCTGCTTCACTGTATTTATCGATTGACAAAGTCATCATAACAGATAAGGCGCTCACCTTTGGAACAGGTTTGGCCGGACTTGCATTTGCCTGGCTCCTAACTTCAGGCATGGCATACTGGTCAGTACGACACAAAAATTTTGTGCAGCACCGCGAATGGATGATACGCAGTTTTGTAGTTACATGTGCCTTTGCCAGTTTCAGGCTATTTAATAATATGCTTGTAGATGATTTTCACACAGATCCAAATCAAACTGGTGATCTTATGGCATGGGCCTCCTGGGCATTTCCTTTAATGGTAACAGAGGGCTTTTTACAGGGAATAAAAATCAGGAGGGGCAGTATGGCACTTGCAAATAAAAAACAAGGTAATCCTGTTCAGTTAACTGCGTAAAAAAACAAAGAAACTCTGGAACATGACTACTAAAATTATTAACTATGCTGGCTGGGTCATTATTCTTTCAGCATCTCTCTATTTTATTTACAGTAATGCGCTTCATTACTTTGCTTACAACAGCAAAGAATTTGGGCCAGATTTCTGGCCACAGTTTGCTCCTTACTTAATGATTCATATTGTTGGAGGCATGGTTGCATTATTGCTGGGCCCATTTCAATTTATTCCTGCTATCAGAAAAAAATATGCAAAAACTCACCGCAGCATAGGCAAGATTTATTTATGCAGTGTACTTATTGCAGCAGTTACCTCATTCTATTTATCAATTGACAACCTCATCATAGTAGAAAAGCATGTCACCTATGGAGCAGGATTAGCTGGCCTCGCATTTGCCTGGCTACTCACCTCGGGCATGGCGTATTGGTCTGTACTAAATAAAAATTTTGTTCAGCACCGTGAGTGGATGGTACGCAGTTTTGTAGTTACTTGTGCATTTGCAAGTTCTCGTTTGTTTTATAATTCACTTGTAGATTTTTTTCATACAGATTCAAATGCAATGAGCGAAATAGCAGCCTGGGCCTGCTGGGCATTTCCTTTAATGGTAACAGAAGTTTTTTTGCAGGGTATAAAAATCAGGCGTGGCAGTATGGCGCTTGCAAATAAAAAACAGGGCAATCCTGTTCAGGTAACTGCATAAGTAATCAGCAGAGTTCTATTAACTATATATATATTTTTTGAGTCCAGCTTCACCGCTTTGAGCATCGCCTCTTGCGTCGCACTCTTGTACGGTTGGATTATATATTGAGCTTTTACCGAAGCGTAGGCTTGATACCGGTCATTGTAATGATTACAGTAACTCCTTTCACAGAAAAGCTTTTATCTTAAGTTCCAAGTCGCACAGAGAAGACTTGGAACAACTGGTAACGGGTATTTGTCACTCATACTTTTCGAATGCTTTGCCGTTCCACTTGTATAAATAATCAGATACTTGATAGCTTCCAGTCGAATAAGACTTTTGGGCCAATTCATGTATTTTGGATATTCCATCTTTGTCATTGCTTCCTGTTATAAGAAGCATGTCGCGATTGGGAATAGCAATAACAAAATTACCATTTACTGGCAAACTTTCTTTCGTAAAAACGTTGTCTAATAAAATTATGCTTGCTTCGTAGTCACCACCTGCCATCAACATATAAACTCCTTTCCCGCCTTTTATTTTAATACTTGTAAGAAGTTTCTCAAGATTTCCTGCTGCTATTTTTTTTAATGAATCAGGGTTTATAGAAAGTGTCTTTAGGTCATCGTGTGTCAAATACCTAATATTGCTTTTTGTGTCTTCTGCATAAACTATAATTAATTGGTCATTATATTTTTCATAAACACCTTCCACGTCTTTTGAAGCCCCCATTTTTTTTGCTACATTTCTTATATCGTCTAAATATTCAATGGGTTTTATAATTGGAATAATTCTGTCAACATTTATTTTCCCCATTGGATTATACAATTCACTTGCAACAGAAACAGAATTGGACAATATTCTCTGAAGTGAATCTGGTTCAGATAGATAATCCTTAAAAGCATTGTCGACCGAAGTTCTAGTAACTTTATTTTGAAAATTTGATTCTATTGTACTGTCGTCAACAATATTAAACTTGGCAGTTGGGAATCGAACAGACAGTGAATCCAAATATATCCTGGTAAATTCTTTTACTGTCATCATATGTTTTTGAGAGTTGGAATTGCAACTAATTATCAAAAGGCCAACAACAAAAAGCTTTGGAATTTTAAGCATGGTCTTATAATATTACTCCCACCTCAAAAATATGCTAAAGTTTACAATAAGACTTTTGCATATTCCACCCAAACAAATTGCATTTATCAACGCGTCGGAAGAGCTGGAACAAAGGGCGTGAAAAGTAGCAAAAGTCGCTGGCGGTGAAGAAAAAGCATCGGGAGGTTAAGAAATTGAGACTGTCTGTATGGAAATCTTATCTGTACATGAAGAAAGAACAGCGTGCAGTGAAGCAATGAATGCTGACTGGAAAGAAAAGGCATCTGGCGACAAAGGAATTAATTCTGATCATGAAGCAATAGCATAATAATATGAAGCAATGGCATAGTGCTTCAAAGAAATAAACACTGGCTAGAGAGAAATGAAATATGACAAATAATCTTGTCTTTTAGAGATATAAAAAAAGCTTTTTGTTACCGAGGTGACATAAAAAGAGTTATTAAATTTATTCTATTAACCACATTTTTCAACATTAAACAGTTTATCTATGACAGACAAACAAGAAAACAAGCTTTCTATGGTGAAGGCTGTAAAACTGGTTTTACAAAGTAATTCAACCATTGTTGCAACTATTCCTGCATTTATTACTGCAGCTACCGACATGAGTGACGTAATTGACAGTATTGACGGCATTGTGCAATTACAGGTTAAACAAATTACGGGTAAGGCGCTTGACAAAGCTTCCGCAGAAACCAATGCTGTAAATGCGGCGCTGGAACTTATTGGGCCCACTAAAAGCTATGCAAGGGCGGTTAATAATAATTCACTTTTTGAAGCAGTGAATTACAGCAAAACTTCGTTGCTTAAACGAAGGGATACGCTTCTTGTAAATACGCTTACACTGATAAGGGATACTGTGCAGGATAACCAGGTGGCGCTTACGAGTTATGGCATTACTGCCGCAATGGTTACCAGTTTAAGCGCTTCCATAACCGACTATTCTGTACTTGTAGCTGCGCCGAGGGAAGCAATTAACAATAAAAGTGCTGCTACCAATGCGCTGGTGGCCGCATTTAAAAATCTTGACCCGATACTTGAAAGGCTTGACGGACTAGCAGAAATAAAAAAGAGCAGTGACCCCGATTTTTATAATACTTATAAAAGTTCGAGAATTATTGTGGACTCGAAGGGGAAGGGGAAAGATGATGGCGGTGTTGTGCCGCCAACTAAATAAGTAATAAAAAGCCTTTGCAATTGCAAAGGTTTTTTTAATGGTATTTTTTACTAAGGGTGGACGATGACAACAACATTAACGTCGAGAGGATTGATTTCGCTATCCATTGGAGCGGACGCCAAAAACAGCAGCACCTCAACAGTGACTTTTGGTTAGATGCAGTTTAGTTTATTAAAGAAGTTATTAAATTTCTTCCTTGGTCCGGAAAATTCAATTTCCCTTCCTCGCTGAACCATATTATTGCTATTTGTCTGTCCTTACACAAATAGTCTTCCAGCCAATCAATTTCTTCTGGCCTTTTTGGTAAAACTAAACACAATGCGACGTCATAACCAATTTGGTCTTGATATCTATACCTATATTCATAGAGTTGGCTTACCCCTTTCCTTGTCTGACTTAAAAGATTATCATCTGAAATACTTTTCACCTCAAACAAATATTTTCCATCGCCGGGAATTTGAGCAAATAAATCTATATGGTCGTTTTCAACTGGGTCGCACCCGAGCGACTCCAAATATTCTTCCAATTGTTGCAATATCATCTTATGATTAAGATTGCTTTTCTGTCTTTTGATCCTTGTAACTTCTGGGTCAACTTGAATTTTTGTTGAGGAAAATGTTGAATAAGTCTCTTCCGCTTGATTTCGCTTTCTAAATGCATAAGTTAAAGGTGACGAAGTAAAGGTTGATATTGTTTCAGGTTCTACTGAGGGAGTCTCAAATTCCTCAAAGATTCCTTTTTCGGACGTAAGTGTTTCAACAATATCGGCTTTGAGAGTTCTCACACCATCAAAATATCTTCCCCAACTTCCATCAATGATTGAGTCTAAAATTTCTGTTGAGTTTGTAGATAGGTCAAATCCTGTGAAGCTTAAGTCTAAATGAGTAATAGCATTAAACTTATCTAATAGCTCCTTATAATCAACTGCGTTTACAGGATTTCGTAATCTAATCCCAGATTTTTCGGGAACAAGAAAGTCGGTATGTTTTAGAATATGGAACCTACTTTCATATGCTTTAGGAGGAAAAACGTCGCCATTTCTAAAGTCATTTAGTACTTCAAGAACATTTTCAATAGGAGGATTACTGTATACATTTATTCTAGGGTCATTTGCCAATGTGAAAATTTCATCATAGCTAACGATAACATTGAATACAGAATTTGAACTTATTAACGAGTTGGCTTCAAGAGCTTTGCATATTAGTCTAAGTGGACTTAAATGAATCGAATTATTTATGAATTCTAAAGTTCTGTCTCTAGTGTTTGACTGAATTCTTATTTTATTAGAATTTGCATAATATGCAACACCCATGCCATTTGGATATTGAAAGAGTAGTAACTGCAAGAGCATGAAACCAGGAACATTTGGTTCATCAGTTATTAAGAACCTTTTAGCAGTTTCGCTTAGAACGAAATGCCAAATTCCGTTGATTAATTCAATTCTATATAATCCTAAATATGCCGGATAAGCACTTATTTCATCCCTAAATTTAGAAGGGTCTCGTGCAACTGTAGAAGCTCTCGGACTTATTTTCGAAAGTCTTTCTTCAAGTAGCTCTCTATCATATGGTTTTCTATCAAATTCGGCAAAAACAAAAGCTAAATCAACTAATTTATTAGCCCATGCATCGTCGGACGAGTGTATTTTGTGACTGAATAAATCTCTAATTGTCATTAGTTATAAAATCAATTTGAAGTTTATCCACTAAATCATGATAAGAAGAAATAGCTTTTCTGCTAAAAATATTTTTAGAAATATGATTAGCAAGTATTGCAGCAAATAATGGTGGAACGGCATTACCAACTTGTCTAATAATATGCCTACCGGTGCCAAAAAATGTCCACCAATCAGGAAAAGTTTGAATTCTTGCACTTTCTCTGGGAGTAACTTCTCGTGGTTCAAAAGGATGAACATGTCCTTTCCCTCCACCTTTGTCAGAACCAACTATGATTGTATAACTCGGCTTTTCTGGATGAAGCTTATTGATTCTAGTTTTGTGGTCTCGTTCGCCGTGTATTAATGAGGCATAGCGATTTATAATAACGTCGCTATGTTTCCTTCCAACATGGCCATTTATTGCTGGTTGTTGGCCCCAATCTATAATAGGGGCAGGCATATTTTTAAGTACTTCTCCCACAGTTTTAAAGGCTTCATGTGCATTAAAGAGTGATCTTGGATTTGTATGAGTGGCTTCCATTTGTGGTACTGAATGTCCTTTCTTTGAGCCAATAAAAAATACACGTCTTCTAAATTGTGGGATTCCAAAGTCTGCAACTTCATATTCATGTGAAGAAACTGCATATCGACCATCAATAGATAATGTCTCAAGTAATTCAGAATACAATTCACCACCATGTATAGTTTTAAGACCTGCCACATTTTCAAATAGAAAGCCTTCTGGATTCAGTTCCTTCAAAAGTCTTGTATATTCATAAACCAGATTTCCCCTAGGGTCTCCAAGTCCTTTTCTTTTTCCAAATACTGAAAATGATTGGCAAGGAGGACCACCGATTACAAAATCCGTTTGCTTTTTGGTCTTTGATTCGATTATCTCCGCAGTTAAGTTTCGAATATCAGCACATTCAACTATATGCTTATTTAAATATGGCTTTTTTCCTTGGTTCTGAAGTAAAGTTTTGCAAGAATATGAGTCAATATCCGATGTATAGATAATATTAAACCCAGCTGCCGAAAAACCAAGGTCAAGCCCACCACCGCCAGAAAAAAGTGCCACTGTATTTATTGTTTTCTTACTCATTTTACAAATGTCACGTTTATTACGCTTATAAGCAAATTGCACAGAACTCAAAAATATGCAGAAGCTTGCAATAAAACTTTCGCATATTCCAACCCAAACAAATTGCATTTACGACTCCCGTTATTTACGCTTCTATACAACTCCTAAGCAGCGGCAGCCTTTAGTTCAATGAGTTTACGTTCATAGAAAGCTATTTTGGCAGTTCTTTGCTTTTCCTGGTACGCCTTTAAATCCAGCGGGGTAAATATTTTCTTTTGGGTAACCAT
>JANXWM010000661.1 GCA_025351145.1 Chitinophagaceae bacterium | reverse complement strand
CTGAGCAAAATATCATCGGCGGTTTTTTGAAAGTCGGTGCGTATAATTTCGTTTTTGACTACGTCCTGGTTACGGTTTAAAATTTGTTCGCTCCGCTGGCTTGTAACCTGCATAAACCTGCCGGGCACATCTTTACGGGTATATAATTTATCATTTTTACCAACCGGAGCAAAAAGATCGGGAACACCACTGGTGGTTTCTGATTTACCAAGCAGCAAAAAACCTTTAGGGTTTAATGCATAATGAAAAGTGGTAAGCGCCTTTTTTTGCAGGTAGGGTTCCATATAAATAAGCACATTGCGGCAACTTATGCAATCCATCTTGCCAAAAGGCGGGTCTTTTAAAAAATTGTGATGGGCAAATACGCATAAGTCCCTGATGCTTTTATTTACCTGGTAACTGCCATTGTTTTTTGTAAAATACTCCTTCAGGCGTTGCGGCGACACGGTATCTAATTCGTTTTTATCATAAATGCCGTTACGGGCTTTTATAATAGCGGGTTCGCTTAAATCGGTACCAAAAATTTGTATCCTTTCATGATTATCGCCCAAAAATTCTTTAAAGCAAATAGCAAAAGAGTACACCTCCTGCCCGGTACTGCAGCCCGCCACCCATACGCGGATTATTTCGCCGGGTATTTTATTTTTTAATACTTGGGGGAAAACGGTGTCGCATAAATTATCAAAGGTTTTTTTATCGCGAAAAAAAGAGGTTACCGGTATCAGCAGGTCCTGGTACAACAGATCCTGCTCCGCAGTACTCCCCCTTAAAAACTTTAGATAGTCGGCAAGCTCATCGTTTTTATTCACTACAATCCTGCGGAGTATTCTGCGGCGGATGGTGGTTTGTTTGTAATAGGTAAAATCGGTTGCCTTACGTATGCGCAGCAAAGAAAGGATTTGCCTAAAAATATCTTCATCCTGCTGTGGTATGTTTTGCAGTTCCTCATCGCTAAGGCCTATTTTACTGGTTACCTGTAATAATTTTTTTGGTATTTCGCCTGGTGGCAGAATAAAATCTACCACTCCTGCCAGCACTGCACTTTGGGGCATACTTTCATATTCTGCCGAGGCTTCGTCCTGCGCAAAAGTAATGCCTCCGTGGTCTTTAATAGCTTTCAACCCTAATGTACCATCCGAGGCGGTGCCTGATAAAACTACGCCAATAGCATGTGCCTGGTGTACTTCTGCCAGCGAGGTAAAAAAAAGATCAATGGGTAGGTTCCTTTCGGTTTTACTTTTTGCCGGGCGTGGGGTAAGCAGTAAAACACCATCTGTAGCCACCATCATTTTATTGCTGGGGATCACGTAAATATGATTGGGCTGCACTGTAACATCATCAGCAATTTCTAACACCGGGATGCTGGTAACTTTTTGCAGTATTTCGGGCAACAGGCTTTCGTGGGTGGGGTCTAAATGCTGTACCAGTACAAACGCCATCCCCGAATCTTCAGGAATTGCTTTCAGCAGTTTTTTAAATGCATCAAGCCCGCCGGCAGAGGCACCAATGCCCACTACCGGGAATAGATTGACTGATTTTATTGCTTCTGTTTCTTTCATTGCTCAATTTTTTTAAATCACCTGTTATAACAAATTGCTCTTTTGCAGGCTGCAAAAGATTATCCTGAAAAACAAGTGCAAGTGCCTTTTGCAGCGCACTTTTTAATTGTAAAAATGTAATCGGTTTGCGTATATAATAATTCGCTCCTTTTTGGTACCCTTCGTTCACAATGGCCTCATCTTTAGAAGTGGAAAAAATAATTACAGGAAGATGTTTTAGTGCAGCATTCAGCTTTATTTCTTTAAGGCATTCAAACCCGTTTTTGCGCGGCATATTAAGGTCCATAAAAAGCACGTGGCAGGCATGGTTTGTTTTTTCATTCAGCAGTTTCATCAGTTCTTCTCCATTCTCTACGGTAGTTAATTGTGCCATCACCTTCAGCTCTTCTATAGCTTCCTTAAAAAAGAGATGATCATCCCTGTCGTCATCAGCAAGAATAATGTGGAGTTTTCCTGAATTCATTGTGTGAAGTTACTCATCTTAACAGCCAATCGGCGCAATAAAAATGCTGTGCAAATAACCATTCTTAAAGTATTGCAAACAAAGTGCCACTAAAGCTTTTGCAGTTGGGTGTATTGGCTGTTAAAAGCTCAGTAATATTCTGCAGTACAAGTGTGCGACGCAAGGAATGATGCTATAAAAAACCTACTGCCGGGTTCAAAAAATTTCTACTGCAAAATTTGGGTTAAAGCTCTATTTTTGCTGCAATAAAAACATACCCCTGTGAATAAAAATGGCCCGGTAGTAATTATAGAAGATGACGAGGATGACCAGCTTATACTTAATGAAATATTTAATAGCCTAAATTACAAGAATGCAATCATCTTTTTCAAAGATGGCAACGATGCACTCGATTATCTTAATAAAACAGACATCGTTCCCTTTCTTATTCTTTCCGATGTTAATATGCCCAAAATAAACGGGTTCGAACTTAGGGCAAAAGTGCATACAAATGAGCTGCTGAATATAAAATGCATCCCTTATTTATTTTTTACCACAAATGCCGATAAAAAATCTGTTGTTGATGCTTATTCAATGTCGGTGCAGGGTTTTTTCGTAAAACCAAACAGCTTTCAAAAGCTGGAAAGCACTATTACTAAAATTATGGAATACTGGAAAGAATGTATTGCCCCAAGTGAATACGAAGATGCATAGTCTTTAAAATAAATTTTGCTCCCAACTGCATTTCAATAATCATCTTTTCTTGCGTCGCACTCTTGTACGTTCCGGTTATGAATCAACTTTTATCTAAGCGAAGATATAAACGACTCAATCCTTGTCGTAATGCTGAACCACATCAAAGACCACCAACCGCATTTTCATAGAATCAGTCTGCAATTACCAGGATAATATTTGATTATAATCATACCCTTGACTGATCAATATCATAGTTGCTGCCTTCACTACTAAACTACCTTTATACCCTGAACAAAATCCCGATGCAGAGCTTAAGAAAAATCAATCAACTTTTAGTATTGTAAAGTATTAAAATGTTACTCTTTTATCTGTTAACTGTACTCGCTGTTTTAATCTATACACAACCTTATCCTTTCTTAATCTGCTATACCATAATCCTTTTTAATTTATTCATCCGCTAATTAAAATTGATCATGAAAACTCAATTAACAACGGCAATATTATTTACAGTTTTATTGCTGTGTGGCTGCAATAAAAAATATATTTCTACTCCGCCTGTACAATCCAATCAAGACGAGGCACTTGCTGCCGCTGATTTTAACGGCAAAATAATAACCGATGTTACTTTTGCAACCGGCAAAGATTGGCATGGTTACATGGACACACTTAAAATGGATATTTATTTCCCCGCAGCCATCATAGGCGCAACAGCATACCCGCTTATTGTTTCCATCCATGGTGGTGCGTTCGAAACCGGCGATAAAAGAGAGATCATCAATGCCTGCCGAATCATGGCCTCAAGGGGCTATATAGTTGCAGCCATTAATTACCGCGTGGGTTGGGATTTTATCAAAAAAAGTGATCCCGATCATTGCCTGTCCGATACTGCAACCCTTGCCGAAGCATGGTACCGTGCCCAGCAGGATGCACGTGCCGCACTCCGCTTTCTTGTAGCCAATGCAGCCAAATATACAATTGCTACAGACTGGATTTTTGTTGAAGGTGCAAGCGCCGGCGCAGAAACTGCACTCGGCATTGTATATCTTCCTCAGGATAGTGCAGACCGCTACATGCCCGGCATATCCGATACCCTGGGCCTGCTCGATTATGCAGGCAATAACTTAACAAACACCTACAAAATCAAAGGCATTGCTTCTATGTGGGGCGCCATGCGCAGCCCTTATCTTATTACCCCTCAAAATGCTGTACCAACCATCTTTTTTCATGGCGAGTTAGACAGTGGCGAACCTTTCGATGTGGATCATTACTGGCATTGCGAAAATTTTCCTATCGGCTACGGGTCTCAGCCATTGTTCTACAGGTTAAAATCACTGGGCATTCCCGCAGTTGCACATATTGATCCATTGGCAAGGCATGGCGCATACTCTACTTCATTCAGGGAAAATAACATTGCCTGCTTTTTCGATGGCATCATTACCGGGCACCCCCAGGTAGGTTATTATACAACTCCGGTACCCAATTGCCCGTAAAATTTATTTGCATCTTTTAGCACCGGCAATAAGTTCTCAAAAGCCCGTGTTTATAAAAATATGGAGCCGGGCTTTCTCTTAAAATAGCATCGCCTCTTGCGTCGCACTTTTGTACGGTTGGATTATATATTGAGCTTATTGAAGCGTAGATTGTATGCAGTATTGCATTTTATTTAAGTCCAGTTGCATATGCATTGGTTTAATTAAAAACGCTTGCTGCCAAAATAAAAAAAGGGGTGCAACTAATTGCATCCCCTTTTCAAAATCCAAATACCTCCAAACCTCAAAAAAGTTTATTTTTTACCCGTAATCGCCTGTGCAGAATCAAGGTGTACCAATAATACAGGCAATGTTTTTACAGCAAAACTTTTAATCTCAGCATCTTTACAATCTTTGGCTGTTTTTTCAAAAGCTTTTACGTTCTTTTTATGATCATCGAGCATCATACTCATATAAGCCTTATCAAAATCTTTCCCTGTTTTTTTCATCAGGTTTGCCATATCTTTTTTGGCATCTTCCCCAATGCTTGCTGGCAGTGTAATGTTTTTTGCAGAAGCAATGCTTTCCAATTCATCATTTGCTTTGCTATGATCGTTAGCCATCATTTCGCCAAAGGCTTTAATACGTGGGTTCACCGCATTCAGGTGCGCATATTTTCCCAATTCCACTTCCATCATTCCTCCGTTGGCCACATCTACTGCAAAATTTGCAGCATCTTTATCAACCGGTAATATTGGACCAGCAACTGTTGAATCGGTTTTATAATCTTTATTATACGATTCGGTATTTGAACTGTCTTTTTGATCATTGGCATCTTTGGCACTGTCTACGCTATCCGGTGTTTTGCCTGAATTGCAAGCCTGCGTAAGGCTTATTATTCCCGCTAGTAAAAACAAACTTACTTTTCGCATGATTTTCATTTTTAGGTTATTAATATTCCCTGAAAAGTCAAATACTAAGCCAAGGGGCTTTTGTTGCTACAGAACAACTTAGCGCATAGGCGAAAAGAAAAAACACCTCCGTTTTAATAGTGAAAAAATGAAAATTAGTGTAGAAAAATTCACCCTTTGATGTACAAATATTTTCCTGCTGGCGCAGCAGATGATGCGGATTGTTTGTTTTAGAGAAGCCGGGCTGTTAACGCTCAATAAAGTTATGAACGTACAAGTGAGTGACACAAGGGACGATAAATAGAAATACTAAAGCAGGCAAAATAAGATTAACCCGCTTAATTATAATATCACATTTTCAAAACTATCCTCTTCTTCAATTCCATTAAGAATTGTTAGGGTTCTTCCACGGCTTACATCTCTATTATTTTGATCGAGGTTTTCGAATCGTGAGTTATTGCTGATAAATTCAGGAAGAATTTCTTTCATTGTTTTTACGCATTCCCAATCGTATCCCTTTCTTGCAGCTATTGAAAGATTACTGATAGCATTGTTGATATAGGCAAAACTTGTTTGCTGAACCCTTGCAATTTTGATTTTAGGGTGATATGTGGGTAAAGTAGTTTCACTGTTGCTGAGTACTTCCTCGAATAGTTTTTCGCCCGGCCTTAGGCCTGTATAGTGGATTTTAATATCTTCTTCGGGTTTAAGGCCGGCAAGAACAATCATGTTTTTGGCAAGATCAGCGATGCGGATAGATTTGCCCATATCGAATACAAAAATTTCACCACCTTTACCCATAACACCTGCCTCAAGAACCAATTGGCAGGCTTCGGGAATGGTCATAAAAAACCTGGTTATATCTGGATGTGTAACTGTAATTGGTCCACCCTTTTCGAGCTGTGTTTTAAAAAGCGGGATCACGCTTCCGTTAGAAGCCAGCACATTTCCAAAACGTGTGGTAATAAACAATGTTCTTTGCCTGCCGTTGAATTTTGCGTTAACCGATGATTCCTCCCCGCTTAAACCCTGGATATACATTTCGGCAATGCGCTTTGAAGCGCCCATAACATTGGTTGGATTAACTGCCTTATCAGTAGAAACCATTACAAACCTTGCTACCCCATATTGAACTGAAAGGTCTGCGAGTATTTTTGTTCCGCCGATATTATTCAAAACTGCTTCTCTCGGATGTTCTTCCATCATAGGCACATGTTTGTAAGCGGCGGCATGAAAAACTACATTAGGCGCAAAATTGCTGAAAATAAAATCCATACGTACCGCATCGGAAATATTGGCAATAAAAAGCTTATACGGTATGCCTTTAAAATTTTCTTCCATCTCTAAACCTATTGCGTGCAAAGGAGATTCTGCCACATCGCAAAGCATGATAATTTCCGGATTAAATAAAGCAATCTGCCTCACTATTTCACTGCCTATTGAACCGGCAGCTCCTGTAACCAGGATGCGTTTTCCTTTGAGGGTAGCATTGATCTGGATATTATTGGTTTTGATAGGATCACGTTCCAGCAGGTCTTCAATCTTTATGTCTTTTAAACGGCGGAGAGAGAAGGGCCCTTCAGGAAATTCTTTTATTGATGGCAGAAGAGATACCTGCAAACCATGCTTTATAAATATTGATGCCACTTCGTTTCTCCGGTCAAGAGAAATATTATCTGCCGCGATAATCACTTTTTTAACAGTATGCTTTTTTAGCAACTTATCAACCTGATCTAAAGAATAAATGGATACCCCAGCCAGACTTTTACCAGCTTTTGCGGGATCTTCATCAACAAGTGCAACTACTTTCCATTTGGCTATTTTATCGAGCAGGATTGTTTTTAAAGCTGCCTGGCCTATGTTGCCTGCGCCAAAAATAATCACCGGCTCAGAATTAATTCTGATAGCAGTATCAAAAATCTGTTTAATAAAAACCCTGCTGCCGCCAAGCATAAAAAAAGAAATAAAAATATTAATACACAACACCGAATAAGGTATTACCAGAATTTGGTCGTAAGCATAGAAAAAAAAGTTTAATAAAACAAGGATGGCATTGGCAGTAATTATTGCAGAGAATATTTTTAAAACACTGCGGAAAGTTGTGTGGCGGATAATTTCTTTGTACGATTTTGTAGCAATAAAACTGGCAAGATAAAGAGCTACTGTAATTACAATACCTCTTACAAAAAGGTCATTAATAATAGCTTCTGTTCTAAAATTATACCGCAACAAAAAAGCCAGAATAATTGATAATAAGCTTAAAAAAACATCAATACTCAGAATTACCCATCGGGGGGTGTATCCAAGCTTCACCAAATTGGTTAATTTCATGACGGTATTATTAAGTATAAAATATATTGGATTTATGACGCAAAATAATAAAGTGTAATTGAAAGCAGCTTACTATTATCTCCTTATAATTTTGGTTTAAATATGCACAAACATAAGATTTTTTGGGTAAACATCTTAACCAGCCCTTTTCGCGAAGAGATTTTATAAAACAAGCCCCAGACAAGAACCAGGAATATTTGAGGTATAGTTTTTCTGTTAGCATTAATAATGATGAGGTAACATAGTGTTTCCTTAATAATTCATCTGCAAATGACCTGCCAAGAACAAATAATTTTTAATTTTTTAAACCGTTTCCCAGGAATAATTTTTATTTATTGCAGATAGATTTAAAAGCTGCAGTAAATATTTCGCTTGGAAACATCATTTTACTTACACAACC
>JANXWM010000659.1 GCA_025351145.1 Chitinophagaceae bacterium | reverse complement strand
TGTTGTGTCACTCACTTGTCCTCTACATCTTTATTAAACAAAAAATACAGCATCCCGATAGCGATTGCATATCGGGTACTTTCGGTTTTTCATGGCAACATTGGCAGCGTAATAAATATTTTACAATTAACTCAAACAGCTTCTTACATCAATCGGGTAATTATTACCAGCAACTCCTTTCACAGAAAGGTTTTTATCTTTAGTTCCAGGTCGCCCTGCGGAAGACCTGGAACAACGGAGTAATTATTACCAGCAACTCCTTTCACAGAAAGGTTTTTATCTTTAGTTCCAGGTCATCCTGCGGAAGACCTGGAACAACGGGACCCTGGGGAAGACCCGGAACAACGGGCGGACTTGCACGAAAGAAATAGTAGCTTATTTAATGAATGACTTGAGGTCATTTATATTTATACTGTCGCAGCAAGGACAATTATCCGGATCGCTAAAGGGGCCAACAAGACAAGTACAAAAGTAATTGCATCCTAACGGTGGCAGGAAACGCATGAATTGTGGAATAATTTCCTGTTGAGATCCTTGAATATAACGTTTATAATAGTGTCTGCTTGCCTCTGAGAGTGATTCTTGAGCCGTAAATTCAGGTATGTTTATCTTTTTCATTTTATTTGACATTTCTTTCTAATAATTTTATAAATGTTTAGTTACAATAAATGCGAAAGAGGCTTATCCTGCTTTACTTAAAATTGTACCACCAATTGTCGACCACAAACAATCCTGGGCATTAATGTGATAAGCACCAAAAATTGCTAAAGATTGTAAAAAACTCACACCTGATGGACTAGAGCAACCTTCTTTCCACTTTCCTCCAGCACTAGTGCAAGCCTCTTTAAGACAAGCATTATAACGATCAAGAAATGCTTTAGGCATTGCTGGAATTATCTCCGAGGATGACAAGCTATTTAGACTTGAAGTTGTACATTTTCTTAATCCTTCAATAACAAATTTCTTTCCAGTAACAGATAATCCTGCCGTAAACCCTGGTAAGTTGATTGTAGTTTTCATTTTATAATTTTTAAAAAATTAACGATCTATATAAGTTTTCATTTTAGCCCCTACAAAAAACCAAACTATCACATTTTTTGTACTATTGAGAGTTGACGTTCGAGTTCAACAGCAGTTGCTTAAAAATTACTTAAATAACAATCAATAGCAACTACATAAGCGGAACTGTGCTCCAAATCACAAGAAATGCTTTAGAAGCATCTTAATCAATAAATAACAATTGTAATTTCAGATATTATTTTAAAAATCCTTTGTACCAAAACTTTTACATAGGTTGAGTGCTTCAGTATTATCATTCGATAGTCCCAGGTAAATAGGGTTGCTAGTTATCCATGATCCGAAAATGCTTGCAATGTTGTCAAGTGCTTTTCTCGTCGATGCCACTCTATCACAATAAGAAGAATAAGTACTCTTCTCTTGTGGTATAATATCATATATCTGCAAATTTTGCAATTTTGAGAAATCATCGCTGTTATTCTGATATGATAAATTGATTTTGGAGAGCGGTATTTCTCCAGTAAATCCTGGTAGATTGATTTTGTTTTTCATTTTTTGTTTTAAAAGTTATTATGCAATTTTTAAATAAAATTTGTTGAAAGATTTCTATAGATAGCTGACTTGTGATTAGTTTTTGCTGGTCCACATACGCCGTCGGCCTCACAACCAATGCATCCCTGACTGTTGCAGCATGCGCCAGCGCCATTGTAAGTGCCATCACCAGATATAAAAAAAGGCAAATGGTCCTGACTATTACCCAGAAAAAAAGCACTGCATTTATCCCCAGCTTTTAAATAGCCAACCATCATTTGTAAGTTGACCTGGCTACCTTCCTTTCCATTGGTATCAATTAGAGTGGCTCTCGAGGAGTAACGACCAGTAATATTGCTAGTTAAATTTTGAGCAGTAAATCCCGGTAAATTAATTTTATTTTTCATTTGTATTATATTTTAAGATTTAACGATCAAAGTAAGTTTGCATTTTAGTGACTAAGAAAGGGAACTCTTCTGTAACATCTACTCGACAAAAATATTTTTCCGTAACATCTGTACTTCTGCTGGTAAATGCTAAAATCACATCTACGATTTTTCTTGTTCCATAGAGTCTTGAGTGTATTACTTCCACTCCTGTTAAAGAACAGTTGCGCCCAAAACATTCTGCTGTTGTAGCGTATATTGCATGATAACGAACTGCAATATAATTAAGGGCACGATGGTCATCTGTTCCGCCTGCATTATCTGCTACCTGCATAATGCGCATGAATAATTCTTCGGCAGCAGGTGCAAATTCTTTAGCTGAAATTTTATCAGGTTTGGGAATTGATTTGATTAAGGTGTCCACATCGAATGAATAAATCTGATCAAAGCCTATGATTGGTATTTGTAATCCATTGCAATATTGTGGTGGAGCAATTGGGCCTTGAACGCCAATAACTACGTTTACATCCATTGGGCGTGGGGAAGGGCGTAATGAATCAATAAGTAAATCAAGATCTGCAGGGTTCATGGGTTGCAGAAGATAGGTATCCAAACCTTCGATAGAAAACACCCAACAAAGTTTGCGTGCTAAATAACGATTTTGTGGGTCAGAGAGAACTGTATGCATCGTCTGGTTATCTGTTAATCCGGTTGTGTTATTCCGGCTTGTTGCCTGTATATATTCTTTTTCAATACCAACACTTGGAAAGCGTGGCTGAATTCTTCCAATAGCATAAATATATTGAACGGGTGCTGCATTTCTTGAAGCGGAACATGTAGGGCAAGGTTTTTCCGCAGCTTCTGCGGGATGGATATGATTGTCAACATTCATAAACTTGGGGGGAGTTGATAGGTTCATGCTTCCGGTTACGCTATCTGAATCAGGTTGCATTGTTTCGATATTTTCCATTTTATAAAATTTATTTATTTTGAGTTGATTGTTTAATTGCTTTTACTGCTAAAAACCATCCAGTTATTAAGCATAGCAGCGCGCTGTTCGCAACCTCCACAGGGTTTAATACCGATTGCAGAGGTCGCACGTTTCATTATATCTCCAAGACCAGTTTCATGTTCAATCAGGAAACCTGGCAGACGAACATTATATGGTTTCTTTTCTTGCTTTTCCTTTTTCATGCAATTGCTTTTTGTAGGTAATGTGAACTTAAATAATTGAATGCTGTCATGGCATTTATTAATGGCGGGGTAATAGATTTCCGGTTGTTAATGGCGTTTATTGCACGTTTAATTTCAGATGCCGGTAAGCCAGGGAATTCTGACCATAATAATGCAATAGTTCCGGTCACAAAAGGAACTGCAACACTTGTTCCTGAAAATGTTACGGGTTTATTGTTTGTTCCAAGGCTGGTTATATTTTCTCCGGGGGCACTTAGTCCATTCCTGCCAATTGAGTTTCCAAGATTAGATAACTGCATTGGATTGCCTGAATAATTGCAGGCAATAACTGGAATAACCCAGGGGTGGCGGGTAATTGCTGTACTACCAATCGTCCCCTGATTACCTGCTGCTGAGACAATTATGACACCACGATTGGAAGCATAATTTAATGCTTCTTCTAATATATGTTCATTTTTAGAAGCAGGATTTGCCAATGCAAGACTTAAGTTTATTATCCGGGCACCGGAATTAATACAATTAATAATTGCCGCAGCCAGTTCTTTTGGAGTTGTAGAAGGTATTGATTCATCTTTCTTCATTTGCTCAGAAAAAATAGGACGGACCAGTAAAGTACAATCAGGGCAAATTGCTGGTGCTACAGAACCTCTTTTTGCTTTTAGTATTCCTGCAATAAAAGTTCCATGATTACATGCAATGCTATTTGCTTTTGAACAAATGCCGGAAAGCGTTCCAGGTATTTCATAAATATTTTTCGTATTAAGATCCGGATGATCAATTGAAATAGGCCCGTCAATTAAACCTATTGCAATAGCAGGAGAACCACTTGTGCGATCTTTTAAAAATTGGAGGTTAATTAAACTATTATAGCTCATAACAAATTATAATAGGACTAAGCTACTAGTCCTACCTATAAATTGAAATAGGCACTTTGCAATTAGGCAATTTGAGTATATAGTTAGATCATTTCACATAACAAGCAGTTTTGTAACAAATAAAAATGGATTTTGCAATAGTTGTAAATTCAAATAATATATTGACCATATGGATTTGAAAAAAAATTGGTTTTAGCAAGTTATTCTCAGCCCTGTTGATCGCTGGCCAACAGGGATTCGCTTCGATAAGCTCAATAGTGTATCCAACCGTACAAGAGTGCGACGCAACCAAAGCTTCATAGTACCACTACAGCCTGGCTCCAAATAATTCTTATTCTTTCCTCAATCTTATCAAAAATCCTCCACCTGGTGCGCAATGTATTTGCAATGCATCAGTAGCAGTTAATGTTTTTTCTTCAATTGTATAATCCATTGCATTGCGGTGGGCGTTGGTGCCGTCGGTGCCCCCAACCCCTAAAGGGGAGTTATGAGCCCCAGCCCTAAAGGGAGTATTACATTTTTATTAAGCGAATTAAGAATCCTCCTCCGGGGGCAAGATGGATGGAAAGATTTGAGTTTTGATCCACAACTATTTGTTCGATGTTGTAGTCTGCGGCGTTTCTATTTGCATTGATACCATCCTTGCATATAGTAGCGGTGTAATTGCATGCGGGTAAAAATTGTAAGGGCAGTTGTATATCTCTTGCGGCGGAATCTGTAATGCCTGCAATAAACCAATCGCTGCCGTGGCGGCGTGCGGTTACAATGTATTTGGCTACGCTTGCCTGTAGGGTGATAGTAGTATCACAGGTGGTGGGTATGCTGCCGAGCAGTTGCATGAATGCGGGCTCCATATAACCCTGCGAGGGATTGCCGCTGAATATCTGCAACGGGTTATCGTACACTACAAACATGGCGAGTTGCTGGCAGCGTGTGGTCTGGCTCATTACCTTACCCCATATTGGGCGGAACTGTTGTGTAGTGGCATTATCGAGCAAGCCGGGTTCGTAATCGAGTGGTCCGGCAAGCATGCGTGTAAAAGGAAGTGTTACGTTATGTGTGGGTGTGGGTTTATCGCTCCATGCATTGTACTCGCTGCCGAGTACACCTTCGCGTGTAATGTTGTTGGGATAAGTGCGGTTGAAACCCTTGGGTGGGTAAGCGCCATGAAACATGATCATGAGATGAGCATTGGCGCAGGCTTCGGTAATGCGTTTATAAAAATTTACGGTTGGTTGATCGTCGCGGTCTATAAAATCTGTCATGATATAATCTACATTCCACTTTTTAAATTGTTTAAGTGCGGAATCAAGTTGGCGGTCGAGTGTCATGGCGAGTGTCCACATGCTGAGCTTTATGCCTTTTGCATTTGCATAAGCAGCAATAGTATCCATGTTTATGTTGGGATTGATGGAGAAGAGATCGGTAGTTTTACTCCAGCCTGCATCCAGCATAATGCGGTCGAAACCGAATTGTTTGGCAAAGTCGATATAGTATTTGTAGGTGTCAGTATTGATGCCTGTTTTAAACGGAACGTTGAAAAGGTTGATGTCAATGATCCATTCATCGGTGCCCTTGCCGGGATGTATCCATGACACATCATTGATCTTTGATGGTGCTGCAAGACGATATACCAAATCATTTGTTGGTAGTTCTTTATCTTCTCTCGCAATTAATAATGCACGCCATGGAAAGCTGCGTGTGCCTTGTGTTTTAGCGATATAATCTGCACGTTTGGTAACTATCTTTTGCGGGTAATCGCCTTCTGCAACTTTTTCTTCTGCGGGGTATGGTGCAAAGCTTGCACTAAAACTATTTGATGAAGTGCTGCGGAGGAACATGCCGGGATAATCATCAAGATCTGATTCTGTTATGGCGACTTTGATAGTGTTTGTTTCTGTTAGCACCGGCGTGAACATGTAATCGTTGGCGGAGAAACTGTCTAATGATTTGTGTGTGTAGAGTTCTTCGAAGCTGGTGTGGTACACATCTTGATCCGGTCTTTTGGTTACAACAGCTGCGTAGGCTGTTGTTGGGTTTGTGAAGTTGAATTGTGCTGTTTCATTTATAACTGTTATAGAATCTTTGAAAGTGGTTGCGATGCGATAGGCAACGCCATCATTATATGCTCTGAATATTACTGCGAAATTATTTTTGAATTGTATGGTAAGTTCGTTGTAATTATTGGGTATGTTTTTTCTGCTTACTGGTATTTGCGCAACAATTGTTTCATTAACGCTTTTTGTTTTGGTGGATTTTATGCGCATTGCGTAAGACAAGAATATTTCGTTTGAAAGCTGCATGTCTATACTGCCGTTGCTGATGATCATTTCATCATCTACCATAACATCATAATTCAGTTGATTGCTTAGGGAAATATTTACTGTTATTTTTTGGTCGGGGGAGGAAAGGTTTAGTTCCTGGCTGGATGCTTCTATTGTTGTTAGTGAGATAAGAAAGAGTAAGATGATTCTTTTCATGATGGAGGCTTATATGTGCAATGTACTTTATTTACTTTTT
>JANXWM010000630.1 GCA_025351145.1 Chitinophagaceae bacterium | reverse complement strand
CCAATTTTGGTAATGATGGTATGCCAGCCATCGCTCAGTTAACCAAGCTAACAAAGCTCAATCTTTCGCATACAACTATTACTGACAAAGGATTACAGCAATTGCAATCACTCGAAAATTTGCAATATCTCAATCTTGTTGGTACAAAAATTTCTTTGCAAGGTTTAACAGCGCTAAAGAGTTTAAGTAAGCTGCAATCATTGTATCTATATCAAACAAATGTGCATAAAAATGATTGGGGGGTTTTGAAAAAAACTTTCCCTAAAACACAGATAGATTCTGGCGGATATGAAGTGCCCATTCTTGTTTCTGATACAACTTTGGTTAAAGAGAAAAAGACATATTGAGTTTTTTTGTTACGAGCTTTTGTTCGTTGTGGCATCTTCGTTGTGTCACTCACTTGTGCTGCATAACTTTATGAAGCAGCGTACTTGTGCTTTCTGTTATTATATGAGCGTTTAACATGTAACTATAATGAAATATATTTTTCTTTTTTTCAGTCTTGGTTTTTATGTACTCAATGCAAAGAGTCAGCCGGCAATTGACAGTGGAGTATTCCGGATCATCGGGTATTACTCCTTACAATCCGCAATGAAAGGCGATTTTAAAAATGTGCCATTCAACAAGCTTACACATATCAATGTCTATTTTCTTAACCCTGATTCAAACGGTGTATTTTCAAAGGATTTTTTGAATCTGATTCCTTTTATAAAAGCTGCTCATGCGAAGAATGTAAAAGTGCTTGCATCGCTTGGTGGTGGCGGAAGGCATTCCTATTACGCAAAGCTTTTGAAAGATAGCAGGAGGCAGGTGCTGATAAATAATCTTGTGTCGCTTGTTCAACAGACAGAATTGGATGGTGTTGATGTTGACATAGAAGGTTACGATATTGATGAAAACTACGATAACCTTGTTGTCGAACTCGCAGCGGCATTGCATCAGCAAAATAAGCTGATCACCGCTGCGGTTGCAGTCTATTTTAAGAATGATTATACAGACAAAGCCCTGTCGCAATACGATTTCATCAACCTGATGAGTTATGATCATACAGGCGCATGGGCGCCACAAAAACCAGGGCCGCATTCCACTTACGACCAGGCTGTGGAAGATCTGTCTTATTTCAGGGTGATGAGAAAAATACCCAAAGAAAAAATTGTATTAGGTGTTCCATTCTATGGGTATGGCTACGGCCCCTCTTTAACTGTGCGCGGACTTACTTTAAATTATGATCACATTGTTAGTGACTATCCCGGTGCTGAATTAACTGATGAGTTTGATATTGGCGAAGGCAAAACACTTTATTATAACGGCATGCCTACTATAAAACTGAAAACCAATCTTGCCAAACACGAAGCTTCGGGTATAATGATCTGGCAAATCTCCGGCGATGCTCCTGCACCAAAGTCTTTGCTGGATGTAATCTGGCAATCTTCAAAAGAAAATAAATAGTTGCTTAATAAAAAAAAGAGTGAACAAGACATGCTCTTCGCCATGCTGCGCAGCGCTCCTGTAGTCGAAGAGTGCGACGCAAGAGGCGATGCCAAAAGCTTCATTAGCCGGGCTCATATTGCCTTTGTTTATGTTCATCTGTTTAAAATACCTGTTCGGCAAAATAAAATCCCGGTTCAACTTCAATTTTTTCTACATTTCCTGTTACAAAACCTTTTTTAGCTTATACATATAAATGTAAACCGGATGGAGATTGTTCGAAATTACACAGATACTGAACTTGTACGGGCACTGAAGAACGATAGAGAAACAGATGCGGCTATTAAATTTATTTATAAGGAATATTATGGGTTACTGGAATATTATGTTGCGAACAATAATGGTTCAAAAGACGATGCGGCAGACATTATACAGGAAGCACTGGTAGCTTTTATTGATATAGTTCAGCAGGATAAATTTCGTGGCGATTCAAGCGTGAAATCTTTTTTATATAGTATTACGCGAAACCTTTGGCTGAGTGAACTTCGCAAAAGAAACAGTGCTGATAACCGTAACAGGATTTTTCAAAAAGGTAAAGATGAAACAGAACAGGGAGCGGTGAACCAGCTTATAAAAAATGAGTATTACAAAGCCATACAGGATTTGTTTCAGCGGCTTGGTGAAAAATGCAAACAGCTTTTATTGCTTGTTTATTATGAAGATCTTTCGATGAAAGACATTCTTGATAAGACCACCGATTATCAGAATGAACAGGTGCTGCGCAACAAGAAATATAAATGCATGAAGCAGCTTGAACAAATGATAGAAGACAACCAGGATTTAAAAACACAATTTAAAAACGCATTGAAACATGCAGGATAATTTTACACCGGATGTTATTGAACAATTGATCCGTTATCTTGATGGTGAGTTATCGCCGGAAGAAACAGCATCAACAGAAAAACTATTGCAGGAGGATGCCGCTATAAAAGAGCGTTTTGATAATCTTGTTGCGGCACGAAACGCAATCAGGGCTGAGGGTTTAAGGCAGAAGGTAAAAGGTTTGCACCAGCAATTTTATCCTGAAGTTTCGGCAGTGAATTCAGCAGAAAATGAAACAGCAAAAATTATTAAACCTTCTTTTGGCAACAGTGCAAAAATTATTTTACGCATTGCGGCGGTGTTTATTTTTGTTGTCGCAGGCTATTCTGTTTATGAGTATTCAACAACCAGCAACGATTCGGTTTATGCAGATAATTTTATCAAATATCAATTGCCCGTTTCGCGTGGTGAAGGTCAGGTGCAGCAAAGCATAGACTCGTTGTTCAGCGCAAATAATTTTAATGGCGTAATAGAAATTTTTAAATCAACGACAGAAAAAAAACAAAAGGATTATTTTCTTGCAGGGCTCGCTTCGCTTGAAACCGGCGATAGCAAATCGGCTATTGATAATCTTAAAACTGTGCAGCAACTCAATGGCAATTCAACCGCAAAATATTTTGAACAGGAAACAGATTATTACCTCGCACTGGCTTATATAAAGGCCGGCAATATTAACGAAGCAGAAAAGCAATTGAATATTATAAAGGCCAATAAACAGCACATGTTTTACCAGAAAGCGAATGAGATCAGCAGCACAAAGCTTCGTATTCTAAAGATGAAGAATTAATAAATTTTGTTAGCCGAACATCAGTTATTAATTAAGCTTTAGTTGCGTCGCACTCTTGTACGTTCTGATTGTGTTTCAACTATGGTTTTATATGCTGCCTGCGTTTAATAAAATAAAAAACAGCACTCACAACCAAAACTCCACACAATATAAACCACAGAATATTCGATGATTTGCTACGTTGCACATCACCGATAAATATTAAATGGCTCCAGTATTGCGGCGCATGAAACTGGCTCATAGATGCATCTGCAAGCAAGTCTTTCTTTGCTTGCTGTAATGCTTCAGCATAGGTGTAGCCTTTATCTAAGTAGCGGTAAAATTTAGTGCTGATATAAGCTGTTGACTTATCTTCTGCTTTCCACAATGAAGTAACAATATTAGAGCAGCCTGCATAAGCAAAAGCCCTTGACAAACTCAAAGCACCTTCGCTCTGAGATACCTTACCCGTGCCGGTTTCGCAGGCACTTAAAAAAACAAGCTGCGCATTTGGCAACTGCAGGTTGTACAGTTCATGCGCAAATAATTTATAAGAGGAATCGTTTGTATTTACCGGATAAAATGCGATATACGAATTTGAAGGATCGTCAAAATTTACTGCCGCATGTGTGGCAAGATGAATGACCGAAGCATTTGAAACACGTTGTAGAAAATTACTCCTTGTCGCATTTTCATTAACGAGTTGCGCCGGCTTATCAAAGCCTGAAATTTCATCCAGCGATGAATGTAATATGCTGAATGCAGCGTTACTCGTATTTGCAAATGGCGCAAGTGCCAAGGCATTTTTATGATCAATCGTTTTCGAATTTAATTGTACAAAGGGTAAAGCATACTGGTAGGTAACCGCATATTTTTCCACAAGGAATTTATCATCCTGTAGTTGCAAAGCTTCAAAAGGGATACCGATCAATTGCTGGTCAGGAATAATAATTAAAGAGTTGGTCCCGCCTAAATATTTTGTAAGCGGTTCAATCAATTCATTGCATA
>JANXWM010000627.1 GCA_025351145.1 Chitinophagaceae bacterium | reverse complement strand
CCAATTTTTACCACATGCATATAAGCTTTGCTTTTTGCAGCAAGTGTATCACGCAGTTTGGTAATGCCGGGAATAGTTGTTTCCACCAGCATTTTATACGCTGCAATATGCATGGCCGTGGGGAAAGTGTCGTTGCTGGATTGTGATTTATTTACATCATCATTCGGATGAAGAAATTTTTCTTTATCAGTTAATGCGCCACCTTTAATAACATGTGCACGATAGGCCACTACTTCATTCACATTCATGTTGCTTTGCGTGCCGCTACCTGTTTGCCAAACTACCAAAGGAAACTGATCATCTAATTTTCCTTCAAGAATTTCATCGCACACCTGTGCAATCGCATCGCATTTTTCCTCTGGTAAAACACCCAATGTAGTGTTGGTTAATGCAGCCGCTTTTTTAAGATATGCAAATGCTTTAATAATTGGCTTGGGCATTTTATTAATGTCCTGCGCAATCTTAAAATTCTCAACGCTGCGCTCGGTTTGTGCACCCCAATATACGTGGGCAGGAACTTTTACTTCGCCCATTGTGTCTTTTTCTATACGGTATTCCATGATGGCTTTTTTTATTGCCGCAAAGGTAGGTACGGATTTTAGATTTTTATGAACCCGGCTGAAGAATATGTATTAAACGTCCCTTGCGTCGCACTCTTGTACGTTCGGATTATTTATTAGGCTTTTACCAACTGGCAGGATTTTGTGTAACCCGTTAAAGTAAAGCAGGTTTGTAAACAGTGATGCAGGAGCCTCATTAATAACAGAACGATGAAAGGATTGCGATGCAAGGGGCGATGCCATGAAAATAGATGCTGGTATTATGCAATTGATTATTTATTCAGGCGTTTAATCAATGCTTCAATGGTAAAGCCCTGCACCAGGATGGAGAACAGTACGATTACAAAAGTGATTGATACAATAATGTCTTTGTAATCACTCTCAGGCAGCGATAATGCAAGGGCGATGGAAATGCCGCCGCGCAAACCGCCCCAGGTCATTATTTTAAGGGTTTTGTTGCCAAGCTTTTTTTTAAAACCGAACAGAAAAGCTGTTGCGTACAATGAAATGTATCTTAAAATTACTACGAGTAAAGCAGCGATTAATCCTTCGGTTAAATAATTAAATTTAAAATTTACTACTACAATTTCAAGCCCGATAAGCAAAAATAAAATGGCATTAAACACCTCGTCTGTTACTTCCCAAAATTTGCCGAGGTAATCTCTCGAAATATCACTCATAGCGAATTCTTTGCTCCTGTTACCTGTTATAATTCCGGCCACAACCATTGCCAGTGGGCCTGATACATGCAGGTAATGACAAAGGCTGTAGCCACCCATTACCATGGCCAGCGTAATTAATATTTCTGTTTGAAAATGGTCGATTGATTTTATAAGTTTAAACCCGGCAAAGCCTATAACAAGCCCTGCTATAATTCCGCCAACCGCTTCCTGCAAAAAAAGCAGGCTGATATCTGCAACACCAAAGTTTTCTATACCCACAGAAGCAACGTTTAGCAACGTGGCGAATATTACTACGCCAATGCCATCATTGAACAGCGATTCGCCCACAATGTTTGTTTCTATTGTTTTGGATAAATTGGCTTTTGTTAATATACCCATTACTGCAATGGGGTCGGTTGGTGAAATTAATGCACCAAAAAGCAGGCAATAAATAAAGGGTATGGGCTGGCTGAAGAACTGCATTAAATAATACATGGTTGCAGCCACAGCGAATGTTGAAATTACAGTGCCTAATGTGGCAAACCCCCCAATGCTTTTTGCAGATTGTTTGAGATCGGTAAAATTTACATGAAGGGAGCCTGCAAATAACAGAAAACTTAAAAGTATACCGAGTAAAAATTCTGAAAAATCTATGAGACTAAGTTCTTCTTTTATAAGTGCTGTAAAGTTTGCCGAAAAATAACCTGCTGCAATTACGCCGAGTGCCACAAGTGTGCCCATGAGCATTAAACTTATGCCCGAAGGAAGTTTTAACAGCCGCACGTTTATGTAAGAAAAGAAAGCTGTGAGTGTTATTAATACGGAAAATATGATGAACAGTTCCATACTGCGAAAATAAGTAATTGCAAATCGTTTCTTAGCAGTTGCAGCCTTAAAGAGCATTATTTAATAAGGCTTGTTTAAGGCTTGCGGTACTCTTCGCTTTGTCCAAAAAGGTTATACGGCACAAGAGTGCGTCCCGATGAGGCATACGGGATTGAGAACGCAAGGAACGCCTAATACATATTCTTCAGCCGGGCTAATAAAAAAGATTGATTCAAGGATTTTTATCAAACAAAAAAGCCGCAGGATTTTTCTGCGGCTTTTTATATTTATCATTCACAAAATGCTTTATGCCATTTCTGTCTGCATGCTCTTCGAAACTTTCTTCCTGTCATCTTCATTAAGGATCACTTTACGCATACGGATGTTTTTC
>JANXWM010000547.1 GCA_025351145.1 Chitinophagaceae bacterium | reverse complement strand
CTGCTATTTTCCGCATAAGGGACGACGCTTATGCTACTTATTACAAAGTTCACATTAACAAATTCAGGGACCCAAAAACTATTTCTATACGCTGTGGTTGCCCATACAATCTTGGCGAAATTTGCAGGCACGAAGCTGCAGCACTTTTTCAGTTGCAGGAAATGCTGGATAAAAACCAACTGGGCGAAAAAGAACTTAAATACGATCAGCGGCATACAGTAGTTAAAATGAAACTGCTGGAAATAAAGCTCATTAAACTGCTTACCTCGGCACAGGCATACATTGAAGCTGAAAATTACCTGCGCAGCAATAAAGCAAATATCCTTGAAGCGAAAGATGAAAGAGTTGTTGCCGATATTGAATACGAAGGCGGCACATTCAGAGTCGTTTTGCAGAAAAACGAAGAAAGGAATTTTGATACCAGCTGCAATTGCAGTACTGATACCAAACATCCATTATGTGTGCATAAAACTACCGTACTGCTTCAGTTATTGAATAAATACGGACCCAATTATTTCGACAGCATACGCAATCTTGACAAAGAAAAAAACAAACTGCTTGCACTATACGGTTATTCTTTAGACGATAATATTAAAGGCAAATTTGAGTTTAGTTATAAAGACGGCAAACCATTTTTGCGCGTGCTGGATACTTCTATTAAAAGGGTAACCATTGCGCCTCCACAGCCGGTAAGGTACAGGCCCGAATTTGAAGAAAGCGTTGTAGCAACAGAAGAAAACGAATTAACGAAGCCCGCTTTAAAACTTGGTGTTGTAATCAGCTACAATGCGCACCAGTACCCTTACATACAAATAGATGCAGTGCAGGGAGAAGTGGATGATGAGATTAATTTTTTTACAGGCAAAGCAGAGCGGCTTGATCTTACAAAGTTTATAAACACAGAAGTGTTTGATGAAAATGATAAAATGCTGGTGCAGCAGTTGCGTAAGCTGCTGCCTGGTGAAGTGAACCGATACCTTAACCGTAATTCGCCATTCAGCGGAATATGGGAAAATATTATTCAGCAGCACGATGATGAACTGCCAGAAGAAACAAGGCACCTGATTGCCGAATACCTGCAGCCGAAATATAAAAAACTCTTTGCTGATATTGCTGAAAACAATTTTGTGTTTTTTCTGCCACCGCACAAATCTTTTCAAACGGCCAACCTCGTTCAGTGTAAAAGTTCAGCATCATTTCTTTCTCCGGATTTTTCAGTAAGGTTTACCGATGATGCTTACGAAATAAGCTGCAATGTAAAATTGCCGGATGGCAATTACAGTATTGCTGACAATGAACTGAGCTCTGCTTTTATTTATAAATTCCATGATAGCTTTTACGAGTGGCAAAAGCCCGAAGATGTATTGCTGGCAGAAAAATTTTTACCATCGGGCAA
This sequence comes from Chitinophagaceae bacterium, assembly GCA_025351145.1. Classification (GTDB taxonomy): domain Bacteria; phylum Bacteroidota; class Bacteroidia; order Chitinophagales; family Chitinophagaceae; genus Limnovirga. The sequence goes on along the minus strand of JANXWM010000547.1, from coordinate 2,453 downwards.
GCTTGTTATTTCAAAAGAATCGTGGGCAAGGCAACTGACTGATTTTGTGTTACCGCTTTCAAAGGATTATAATGTTCAGTTTACCAACGTAAAGCGGGAGGAAATAAAAGATACCAAACCCGAGATAAAAATATTCCTGAGAGAACGTGGCGATTACCTGTTATTCCAGCCGGTATTTACTTACAACGGTTACGATGTAAAACCCGGCGATAAAGACAAGATCATTCTACCCGTGCTGGATAAACTGCTGGTGATTCACCGCAACATTGAAGCAGAAAAAGAATTTGTAGATAAGATTGCCAACCTGCATTCACAGTTTGTTCGCCCCGAAGAAGGCAACACACTTGCATTGCGTGGTACCGATGTATTAAAGAATAACTGGTTCTTTTTATTCAGCGATGCAGTAAAAGAAATGGATGTGCCGGTATATGGTTTTGAAGCACTTAAAAATTTCCGGTTCAACACAGCAAGGCCTACTACAAGAATTCAGATCAGCAGCAATACCGACTGGTTCGATGCAAAGATTGACATCAATTTTGGCGACCAGAAAGTTACCGTTGCCGATATAAAAAAAGCACTGCTCAACAAACAGCAATATGTTCCGCTACAGGATGGAACGCTTGGTATTTTACCCGATGAATGGATAAAGAAATATTCATTGCTGTTTCGTGTGGGTGAAGGAAAAAATGCTGACATTAAACTCAGCAAATACCACTTTAGTGTTATTGAAGAACTCTACGATCAACGCGATGAAGAAGAATTGTTTGTGCAGCTCGAAGAGAAATACGATAAGCTGCGTTACAACCATTCTATTGAAGCGATTGATGCGCCGGCACATCTGGTTCCTGTGCTGCGGCCTTATCAAACATCCGGTTTTCACTGGCTTAATTATTTAAGCGAAGTGCATTGGGGCGGCATTCTGGCAGATGATATGGGTTTGGGTAAAACCATTCAGGCCTTGTCGTTCCTGCACCACCTGCGGGAGAAAAACGGAAAGCTGAAAGCCCTTGTTGTTTGCCCTACCACGCTGATGTACAACTGGGAAAATGAAATTAAAAAATTCACACCCACACTTACCTATTATATACATCACGGTGGCGCAAGAAATCACGATACACTAATCAATCCAAAGATTGATATCATCATCACCACTTATGGTACGCTTCGCAGCGACATTAAACAGTTTGTAGATATACCGCTTGATTATGTTATTCTTGACGAAAGCCAGGCCATCAAAAACCCGGCAAGTAAAGTAACCAAAGCGGCATCACTTCTTAAGGCAAAAAACAAATTATGTTTAAGCGGTACGCCGCTGCAAAACAATACGTTCGATATTTATGCCCAGATGAATTTTCTTAACCCCGGCATGCTGGGCAGTATGGAGTTTTTCAAGCAGGAATTTTCTATTCCCATAGATAAATTTGGTGAGAAAGAACAGAAGGCACACCTGCGTAAACTATTGTATCCATTCATTCTCCGCCGCACCAAAGAGCAGGTGGCTAAAGACCTGCCCGAAAAAGTAGAGATGGTTTTGTTCTGCGAAATGGGCAAAGAACAGCGCGAAATTTACGATGCATTCCGCAACGATTACCGCGACAAAATCCTCGGCGTGGTAGAAGAACAGGGCGTGCAAAAATCGCAGCTTACTATATTGCAGGGTTTAATGAAACTGCGGCAGATTTGCGATAGTCCGGCCATTATGAAAGCAGAAGAAAAATTCCCCAATGTTTCTGTAAAACTCGAAGAGATAGGCCGTGAGATAACAGAGAATATCAGCGATCATAAAGCACTCGTTTTCTCGCAGTTTCTTGGTATGCTGGCGCTCATCCGCGCAAGGCTTGAAGAGCTTGGTGTTGATTATGAATATTTCGATGGCAGCACTTCGGCGCCCGACAGGGAGAAAGCCATTCAGCGTTTTCAGAACGATGAAAATTGCCGCGTGTTCCTGATTTCTTTAAAGGCAGGCGGCGTGGGCTTAAACCTTACCGCAGCCGATTATGTATACATCATCGATCCATGGTGGAACCCCGCCGTAGAGCAGCAGGCCATCGACCGTACACACCGTATTGGACAAACCAAAAATGTATTTGCCTACCGCATGATCTGTAAAGACACGGTAGAAGATAAAATAATAAAACTCCAGGAAAAGAAACGCCTCCTCGCCGCCGATCTTATTACCGACGATACCGGTTTTGTAAAGAGCCTCACCAAAGAAGATATCGAGTATTTATTCAGTTAGAAAAGTATGGGCCAAACAGAAGTGCTGCTATGAAGCTTTACTTGCGTCGCACTCTTGTACTTTCGGATTATAATTGGGTCAGAGTTATATTGTGGGGACTAAAGCTAAATTTGTAAGAAAGCAAATAGCTTGGACAAAGAAATAATCAGTAATTTTTTACCTGAAGGCTTATTAGCCCACTTTGCGATAATGAATGTAATAATGCTTGGAGATG
>JANXWM010000618.1 GCA_025351145.1 Chitinophagaceae bacterium | reverse complement strand
ATGGGTAAGTGATGGTACGGCTTCCGGTACACAAATAGTGAAAGATATTTACCCTGGCTCACATTCTTCAGACATTTCATTTACAAGCCTTCTAATTGTAAATGATAAATTGGTATTTACTGCAAATGATGGAACAAATGGATCAAGGTTATGGGTAAGTGATGGCAGTGCAGCGGGAACAAAAATATTAGATACAACTAATTATCTCAATAGTATAAGTGGCGCTTCATGCGGCATTATGAACAATAGTATTTATTATGCAAATTCAGCCGGAACACAATTATGGAAGAGTGATGGTACGCAGGCTGGTACCGTATTGGTTTCAAATATTAATACTGCAACCACGGGCAATGGCTTAACATATTTTACACCAGTGGGTAATACGATTTTCTTTAGGGTGGGTAATAAGGAATTATGGAAAACTGACGGAACAACTGCGGGAACAGTAATGGTAAAAGATATGTCAGCAGTTGCGCCGGATGGTATTTTCAGCCCGCAATACATGCTTGCCTATGATAACAATACACTTTTATTTACCTGTAATTATACTTTTTCGCCACAAAATAATCCCAATGGCTGCGAGCTTTGGAAAAGCGATGGCACAAATGCAGGCACTACATTGGTGCGGTCTTTTACAGAACTATATGGCCTGGGTGTTTATCCCAACAGTTTTACAAAATACAATGGCCGGTATTATTTTATGGCTTACAAAAGCGCAAGTGGTTTATACGAACTCTGGAAAACAGATGCAACACCTGCAGGCACCGCAACAGTAAGAAGCAACAGCATGTATGATGGCAGCTACCCCACCGCTATTACCCAGGCAAATGGTTTATTATATTATGTTACATGGGGGGCAACAGGTAGTAGCAATTACGGTATATGGCAAACCGATGGTACTGATGCGGGAACAACAAAAATTACTGAAACCGGCGGCGGTTGCCAGGACAGGCCCAGTGCATTACTTATTTTTCCCGATAAAACAGTAATGATTGCAAAAGCCCTTGAATATTTTACAGGCAACTTTTATGGCGAAGAACCCTTTGTTACTGCATTACCTGCCAAGCCTGCATGTACACTATACAATACCCCAACCATTGCCATTACTTCCAGCATAGCAGCAGCCTGCCCGGGCACTCCTAATGTGTTTAATGCTACTATAACAAACGGTGGCACGGTTCCTCAATATCAATGGAAAAAGAATGGTGTAAATATCAGTTGGGCAACAGGATCTACTATGTCCATTACCTCACTTAATAATAGCGATACCATTAGTTGTGTGCTTACCAGTAATGCAGATTGCATAACAGGTAATACAGCTACAAGTAATAAAATTATAGCTTCTGTATATGCAACACCCACACCAACTGTTTCAGCAAGTGGCCCGCTTAGTTTTTGCCAGGGTAGCAGTGTTACACTTACATCGTCAACTGCAAGTAGCTACCTGTGGAGCAATGGCGCTACAACAAAAAGTATTATTGTAAATACTGCGGGTAATTATTCAGTTACGGTAACTAATAGTAATGGCTGCAAAGGAACCTCTGCGGTAAAAACAGTTACTGTAAATGCGTTACCGGTTGCAACAATTACCCCAAACGGGCTTACCAGCTTTTGCCAGGGAGCAACTGTTACACTTTCTGCATCTGCGGCAAGCAGTTATTTATGGAGCAACGGTGCCACTACACAAGATATTCTGGTTAATACCTCCGGTAATTATTCAGTTGCCATTACCAATGCATCAGGTTGCAGCGCATCAGCAACCCCTGTTACTGTTACAGTAAATCCATTACCAACACCCACCACTACTGCAAACGGGCCAACAACTTTTTGCGTAGGTGGAAGTGTAACACTTTCATCTTCTGCAGCCAGCTATTACACCTGGTACGATGCTTTTAACCAGCCCGTTTGGTACCAGCAAAATTATTTGGCAACAAATGCCGGAAGCTATCATGTAACTGTTGGCGATGCCAATGGTTGCGAAGGCAATTCTGCTGTGGTAACTGTTACAACCAACCCCCAACCAACACCCACCATTACAGCATCCGGCCCTACCGTATTTTGCCAGGGTAGTTTTGTTACACTTACCGCAGATAACGGTTATAACAGTTATTTGTGGAGCAATGGCGCCACAACCAAAAGTATTGATGTAAGTACTGCCGGCAACTACAGCGTTTCAGTAACCAATGCAAATGGCTGTACAGGAACTTCCAATCAAACATTCGTTAATGTAATTGCATTGCCCGTACCTATTATTATCGCTACAGGTCCGCTTAGTTTTTGCAGTGGTGGTAGTGTAAAACTTACTGCCAACAATGGGTACACAAATTACCTGTGGAGCAACGGTGCTACTACAAAAAGCATTATAGTAAAAACATCAGGTAATTATACAGTTACAGTTAATAGTACGGAAGGTTGTACAGGCACTTCAACTGCAACGACCGTTACTGTAAATCCATTACCTGTACCCACCATTTCTGCGAATGGGCCTGTAACTTTTTGCCAGGGGGGCAATGTTGTACTTACCGCGTCAGCAGCCAGCAGTTATTTATGGAGCACAGGAGCAAAAACACAAAGCATTACGGTAAATGCTTCCGGCAATTACAATGTAAAGGCTACTAATTCCAATGGCTGTGCGGGTGTTTCGGCTGTTACAAAAGTTACTGTAAACCCCATACCGCAACCAACTATTACCGCGTCCGGACCAACTACATTCTGCCAGGGAAGTAACGTAAAACTTACCTGCTCTGTAAACGGCACTTATTTATGGAGCAATGGTGCTGTTACAAAAACTATTACTGTAACCAATGCAGGAAATTACAGTGTTGTTGTAACCAGTAATGGTTGTTCGGGAACGTCGCCTGTAACGAAAGTTATTGTAAATGCTCTACCAACTGTAACTGTTACAGCTTCCGGGCCAATTACCAATCTTTGCCCTGGTACAACAGTCACACTTACTTCATCTGTTGCCAACAGCTATTTATGGAGTAATGGTGCTACTACGCGAAGCATTGTTGTAAATGCCGCAGGTTCTTACACTGCAAAGGTTACCAATACCAGCGGCTGCAGTGCAACATCGGCTGTTACAAAAGTTACTTATGCTGCATGCCCTGCACCAAAGGGTTTAAAAGCTACAGTAACATCTGGTACTACAGCAACACTTAAGTGGAATACAGCAACCTGTGGCGTAAGTTACCAGTTACAATACCAGAAAGTTGGCGCTGCTTCATGGACAACAGTTACGCTTACCGATACTTTTTATGCAGCCACATCGCTGCTGTCTGCAACCGCTTATCAATGGCAGGTGGCCACTGTATGCCAAAACAATCCGCTTATATTAAGTGCTTACACCGCAGGTGCTAATTTTACTACAGCAGCATCATTAGCGGTTTTAAATACACCAGCTATTTTCGACGAATTAAAAGTGCAGGACGGTTTTAGCGCAATAGTATTTCCCAATCCTGCCAAAAATAATGCAGCGTTGCGTTTTAGCAAAAATGAAAACGGAGTAACAATTGTTATTTCCGATATCTCCGGCAAGGTTTTGTGGAAATCATTGAATGTAAAAGATCAGCAGGTGAATTTGCCAATAGAAAAATTTGCCAATGGCATTTACCTGATAACCCTGAATAATGGAAAAGAAATGAAGATGCTGAAACTGGTAAAAGAATAAATGATAATTATAAAACCTGGAAGCTTTTAAGCTTCCAGGTTTTTTTTAAATCCAATTTTTTGGGCCGGTCAGCAGAATATCCATCCGGCTTTTGTTGCGTCGCACACTTGTACTGCAGCTATGCTATTCAACAACAAACATCACCTCCCTTCAATCTACGCTTCGGTAAAGCTGCTTTCATTCCTAAAGTACAAGAGTGCGACGCAACGAAAGCTTCATAGCAGCACATCTGTAAGGCTCATAAATTTCTCACCCGACAATTACACTATACTGTTTACTTATTCATAAAAATGCGTTTACTTTAAGCATTGGATTGATTGTGTGCTATAATGTGTTGGGCCATCACTTTTTGTAAATAAAATTTTGCCATTAAACGATCTGCAATGATTAAGATACATGAAAGCATAACGGCATCTGATCTTGAGGCTAAGCTTAAAAACTTCTGGGAGCTTTCTGCACAAAAAATTGAACTGCTCGAAACAAATTATGACGCTTCAAAAGGCTCGCCTGTTTTTACAATAGGCGGACTCTACACAACGCGTGGCTGGACGGAATGGACACAGGGTTTTCAATATGGTTCTGTTATTCTTCAATACGATGCAACCGGTGAAACCGCATTGCTTGAATATGCAAAAAAGAAAACTGTTGAAGCGATGGCGCCGCATGTAAGCCACACAGGCGTTCACGATCATGGCTTTAATAATGTGAGCACATATGGCAACCTGCTTCGCCTGATGCAAGAAGGCAAAATGGATTTAAATAAATGGGAAAAGAATTTTTATGAACTGGCTTTAAAGATATCCGGTGCCGTTCAGGCAGGCCGTTGGACAACCATTAAAGATGGCGGCTTTATTCATTCATTCAATGGGCCGCATTCGCTGTTTGTAGATACCGTTCGTTCTGTTCGTGCATTGATACTTAGTCATTTGTTAGGGCATGTTTTGCAAAGCGAAGGTGATCAGCGTATAAGTTTGTTAGAACGTGCTGTTCAGCATTTGGAAGCTACCGCAAAGTACTCCATATTTTATGGTGCTAACCGCGACGTGTATGATGTGTGGGGGCGCACCGCACACGAAAGTATTTTTAATATAAAAGATGGAAATTTTCGTTGCCCTAATTCGCAGCAGGGCTATTCAGGTTTTACAACATGGACCAGAGGGCTTGCCTGGGCCATCTGCGGATTTGCAGAAGAGCTTGAATGGTTTGATACTGTTACTGAATCATCACTTGAAGGCTTATACAACAAAGAATATATTCTTGATTTTATGCTAAAAGCAGCAAGGGCTACCTGCGATTTTTATATAGATAATACACCAACTGACGGCGTTCCTTACTGGGATGCCGGCGCACCAAATCTTCATTTAATAACAGATTATTTAAATAAACCTGCTGATCCTTTTAATGAGCATGAGCCTGTTGACAGTTCCGCTGCAGCCATTGCTGCGCAAGGCTTTCTACGGTTGGGAAGATACTTGCAAAGCAAAGGGGAGGAGCAGGATGGGAAACGTTATTGGCAAACAGGTTTAACTATTTTGAATACCATTTTTGATGCGCCTTACATGAGTACAAACCCAACGCATCAGGGTTTGTTGCTGCACTCAGTTTACCATCGTCCCAATGGATGGGATCATATACCGGAAGGCAGCAAAATACCCAATGGCGAATCGGGTATGTGGGGCGATTATCATGCACGGGAAGTGGCGTTATATCTTCAGCGAATTATCAATAATGAAACCTATTATACTTTTTTCAACATACAATGAATTCAAAAAATGATTTAGCACGGTTATGTATTCACACGATCACCACAAAGCCGTGGAAAATAGAGGAATGCGCAAAGCATTTTGCTGGTGCTGGTGTTAAAGGCATTACTGTTTGGCGTGATGCACTTGAAGGAAGAAATATCAAAGCAACCGGAAACATGTTACGGGATCATGATCTGAGTATTTTGTCTCTTTGTCGCGGTGGATTTTTTCCATCAAAAGATATTTATAAAAGCAAGCTTGCCATTGATGATAACAGGAAAGCGATTGAAGAAGCTGCAATGCTCGGAACATCAATGATCGTGCTGGTTTGCGGTGCAGATCCATTGCAATCTTTGGAAGAATCAAGAAAGCAAATACGCGATGGAATCGCGGCTTTAATTCCGGACGCATCGGCGGCGGGGGTGAAGCTGACGATAGAGCCTTTGCACCCAATGTACGCTGATACGCGTTCAGCCATTAATACGCTGGCGCAGGCCAATGATATGGCAGAAGCATTGGATTCGCCCT
>JANXWM010000615.1 GCA_025351145.1 Chitinophagaceae bacterium | reverse complement strand
CAAGGCTTAAGCCTTGGGTTATGTGAGTAATTTAAATATAGGCTTCAGCCAAAGTTCTTTCATTTGATCTTCGCATGCTCAGTTTAATTCCGAAAGTACAAGTGTGCGACGCAACGAAAGCCTCATAGATTTACAAATGCCCGGCTCAAAATTCCTTTCATTTTCTCTTAACCACTATACTATCTAATTGATAATATTGCCTGAGTATATCTATGGAATTATCTGTGGCAAGGTCATCTTCAAAGAAAAGCAGCGAAGGTTTTTGCTGTACAAGATTGTATAATGTTTTTGTGCTGTGGCTGTAATCTTTTTCCAAATGTTCCCGCAGGGAAACGGAATAATCTTTTACAAACACAGGCAATTTACTGGCTGAGGCTTCGCGAAGTTCAGCTTCTCTTTCGCCAATAATATTGCTGTATAAAGGTGCAGAAATAAGGCTTTTATATGCATCAATAATATAGCTGTTACCAAGCAATACAATGATGAATAAGCTGTAGAGCAGCATTCGGTTTTTCGTGATATAAAAAATTGAGCTGCTGATATTAAGCTTCGTTATTGCTCCAATAATAAAAGCATAAGCGAGTAAAAGCATGATGGTAAAATATGTTACGCCGTTTAAATACCTGTCAGGGATAATGCCACCTTTTAAACCAATTACAGCGAGCGCCACTGAACCCAGCAGAAAGCCTGTAATTGCAAAAGGAACCAGCCATTTACGCTTTGTTATTTTTGTAAACCAATTGTTGCTGACGATATTTGTTTTTGCATTATTGCCATAAATAAAAAACACGATCGCTACAAGCCAGAAAAAAGGATTGCGGCAAATAAACCACAGGGTTTCTGCGGCATGATAGCCCACAGCAGCAACACCCAATACAATTCCTTTTGATTCAATTCTTTCGCCACGAACATGGTTGCCGGGTGCAAGTAAAACGATCAATGCACTCGTGATAAAAGAAACCAGGATGATAATTGTAAAAGCTTTCGATATTTTTTTTTGAAAGTCCATATAAAAAAAAGCCGCAAGCATAGAAAGATGAACCACTATAAAAAGTTCATTGAATCCATCAATTAAAAAAACGAGCAGTGGAATAAGTATGCTGCAAATAATTTTAACCGTTTTGCTGTTAGCATTCAGCAATAAAATAAATAACGCCAGATCCACCTGAAAAAGAATAATAGGCAAATGATAGGTAATGGCACTGCTGAACCAGAATAAAAATGTAGAAGGTTCGGGGTACGAACATATTGTAAGCGCCAGGTAAATAAAAGACAGCAACAGTAACTGCTTTTTTATGGCAGTATCTTTTAAAATAAACCGGTTGATCACCGAAAATAAAAAAACAATCGATAAGGCATTGAACAAAAGAAGCAATAAACTGTGCAGGTAATAATGTGTAAACAAAAAATTATTCTGCGCAAACAAAGCACCAACATAAGTGGCTGCAAACCTGCCACCACATTCTGTGTAAACGTATTGCTGGTAAGCAGTAAACCCAAGTTGGTTTAAATGAGCGCCGCAAAAATAATCATCGGTGCAGGCATGATTAAAAAATGGCAGCACCAGCAGTGGCATAAAAAAAGCAAACAGCGTTGCTGTTAAAATAATTTTTGCAGCAAGCAATTTCTTTGAATCAATAAAATTTTTATCGCTGAACATTTCCCGCATCAGGCTTTATTTACAAAGGGTTTACCATTCTCTGAATGTATTTGCCAATAATATCAAACTCAATATTCACGGTACTTCCAGCATCAAGCTGTTTCATGTTGGTATGCGTGAAGGTGTAAGGAATAATCGCTACAGAAAATTCATTTACACCCACATTAAACGCAGTCAAACTTATACCGTTTACAGCAACAGAACCTTTCTCAATTACCAGGCTGCCAAACTGCTGCGGAAAACTAAACCGAAACTCCCAACTGCCATCCATTTCTTTTTTATCAATGCAAAGTGCAGTGGCATCTATATGGCCCTGAACAATATGCCCATCGAGCCGGCCATTCATTAGCATACATCTTTCAAGGTTCATTTCATCGCCGGGTTTACTGCTGCAAATATTCGATTTTAACAGCGTTTCTTCAATGGCAGTAACGCGGTGCATGTTGCCGCTCACTTCTTCCACCGTTAAGCAAACGCCGTTGTGGCTAAGGCTTTGGTCTGCTTTTAATTCACTCGAAATAGAAGAGCTTATCCAAAAAGTTTTATTAGCGCCATGCTGTTCAATGCGCTCCACTTTTCCCATGTTTTCAATAATACCTGTAAACATGCCTCAAATATAGTTAATGCTGCTGTTGCTGAATAAAACTTGAACTATGAAATAAATTTTTATGAGCCGGGCAGAAGTATTGCATAGCATCGCCTCTTGCGTCGCACTCTTGTACGTTTGGAGCTTTTTGGAACAGTGCGAAGTTTTTACCACTGTTTCTATGTGGTGAAAAAGCTCCATATATAATCCAACAGTACAAGAGTGCGACGCAAGGATGTTTAATAGTATGGCTTAAGTTGGGTTCATAGTATTGGCTATGCAAAAATTACATGCGTAAAATAGTTTCGATTTCTACAACATTAACGCCAGCCATAGGCTCGTTTTCTATGGCATAAAACAATGTGTTGAGCATTTGTTTTATACTCACCAACCTAAGCGCTTTTGCTTTTGCTGCAGTAGCAGGGATCCATTCCAGTATTTTAAATAATGGCTTTAAAAGCAATGGCCAGTAATGCCCCGGGCCTGCCACATACCAGGGCCTTATAAAAGTAGCAGGAATTTCTATGGCTCTTATGGTGGCTTCACCCTCAGCACGGCATTGCTGGTAATCATGCATAATACTTGTGGGTATTTGCGCCACACTTACATAAATAAAATGGCTTGTACCTGCTGTTTTTGCCGCGTCGGCTGAGGCTTTTACAGAAGCAAGGTCAATCGTTTTAAACTGCTCTTTTTTACTGGGGCTCGGATGGGCAACGCCAAGCAGTTGAACAAAGATGCAGCCAGGCGGAATATCTTTTGCAAAACTTTCGGCATTAAAAGGATTGGCTATTACATAATGGCAGCCTTCGGGTAATTTTTGTTGAGAGCCATTACGGACGAGTGCCTTTACTGAATAACCTTTTTCGAGCAACAGGGTTATTAGCCTTAACCCCATATAACCTGTGCCGCCTGTTATAAAAATTTGTTTCATAGTGGCATATTTACGTTCATTTTTAATGAAGGGTTTTATGGACTAAATTGTACAAAACAATGAGGAAATTTCTACGCCCTAAAACTGGAACAGATTAGTAAGTTACTCATTTATTTTTTCTTTATCTTGGCAAAAAAAGTATGTCAAAAATTATTCGTTGGGGAATATTGGGTTGCGGTAAAATTGCACGCAAATTCGTATCGGACCTGCGTTTGGTGCAGGATGCGGAACTGGTTGCGTTAGGTTCGCTCAACAGGGAAAGGGGGGAAGCGTTTGCAAAAGATTTTCCTGCAAAATATATTCACGAAAGCTATGAAGCACTCGCTGCCAACGAAGAAGTAGATGTGATATATATAGCTACACCGCATAACCTGCACTACGAAAACACGATGCTTTGCCTTAACCGTAATAAAGCGGTATTGTGCGAAAAGCCTTTTGCCATTAATGCAAAACAATCAAGAGAAATGACTGCGCTGGCCCGGCAGAAAAATGTTTTTTTGATGGAAGCATTATGGTCAAAATTTTTGCCTCATTACAATAAAATGCAAGAGATGATCCACAGCGGGATGCTGGGAGAAATAAAAAGCGTATTAATACAATTTGGGTTTAGGCCGGTGCCGCCAATTGCTGCCAGGATATTTGATCCGTCACTGGCCGGTGGAACGATGCTCGATATTGGTATTTACAATGTTTTTTTTGCTTTAAGCATATTGGGTAAACCAGATTTTATTGATGCTGTAATGAATGCAGCTTCAACCGGAGTTGATGAGCAGTGTGCTGTAACTTTCCGTTACAATAACGGAGCTATGGCCCAGCTTTTTTCTTCCTTTTCTACAAATCTTGCAACCGAAGCTGATATTAGTGGAACAAACGGAAGGATAAGGCTTTCACATCGCTTTTATGCACCGGATACAACGATAGAATATTATGCAGATAAACCTGATAGTAAAGAAATAATTGCTATAGAAAAAGAAGCTGGCTGGGGTTATCAGTTCGAAGCAAGGCATGTTTGTGAATGCTTGAGAAATGACCTGAAAGAAAGCCCGGTAATGCGGTTTGCCGATACGCTTTTACTAATAGAAACACTTGATGTAATCAGAATGAAAGCTGGAATTGTTTATGATGCTGATAAGTGAGCGCCTGATTTTATTAGCACTAAAATTATGATTGCAAAAAGTCCTATAATTAATATTATGTTAAGTAAATACAGATCAACAGCAAGTACGAAGAGAAAAGAATACAGTTTACTTTTGTGATTGCAAACAAACAGAATTTTATAAACCAGACTGCATAACGCTGAATAGAATTACAGAACGTACAAGAGTGCGACGCAAGAGGCGATAATATAAGTGATAAAGCCTGGTCAATAAATAATTATAAAAAAAGCCACCCTGTTACCGGATGGCTTTTTTATTGTGGCTTTATATTTACTTATGGTTTGTACTTATCATGCTCGCTGTCGTACAATTTATATTTAGCATCAAACGCATCGTAATCTTTTGGGTTAGATCCCCTGCTCTTATCCCGTTTCCAAACGTAAAGATTAGCCAGGTAATCAACTGTTCTGTTTAAACTGTTACTTTCGCTTTTCTCACGTGGTTCTTTAGCTTTTAAAGCATTGTAACCTTTTTCAAGCCATTCAATTGCTTTTGATCCAACTTCCTGTTGTTGTTTTACAACTGCATCGCGCTGGGATTTTAAATCTGCCGATTCTCCCCTAAGACCATAATAACGATCGTCTAAATCACCAAAAATACTGTAGTACAAAACGCCGGCATTAAATGCGTAAAGACCAGCCTTGTTGTTCAGGTTATATGCTTTTATAAATGCATCGGCCGAGGCCATTTTAACGTTAACTTTCTGTGTACTGTCTAAAGAAGTAAGCTGCGCTTTCTCAGGCGATGCAAAAGATTCAGCATAAGTTATATAGTCGTCTTCTGTTAATTTTCCGGCTGCATCATCCGTTCTAAACTTGGCAACAATGTCGAGCAAACTTGAGTTTGAACTCATGTAGTTCATATCAAACTGATTCCATATAGCCATATCCTGTGGATACAATTCTTTTGCAACTGGAAGATATTTTTTGAAACTTGCCGCATCTTTTTGACGGGTATCATAATCCAATATAAACTTATAAATATCTTCAAAATCCTTATCGCCAATTTTCCAATCGGCAAGAGATTTATATCTTACAGCAGCTTCCGCCTGTTTGCCGGCGTTTTGAGCGGCATAACCTGTATAAAGCACCACAGTTGTATCAATGGTATATTTTCCGTTTGTATTTAGGCCGTTCTTACCTATGAACTCACTAACTTTTTGGCAGGTGCTGAAACTGTTAAAAGCGGCAGCCCAATCACTGTTCTTAAAATAATTTCTGCCATAGTTAAAAGATTGATTATACAAAAGGCTTACAGCCCTTGTGCCATCAACTTTTAGCAGTTTTAAGTCGGGTTCTTTTGCAGCATATTGTTCAAAGGCATCAATCGCTTCCGGCAGAATATTGGGATACTTGGCATTTAAAACGGTATCAGCATATATCTCACTATAAACTTTTAATTTCCATAAATATGTTTCTGCTTTGTCTTTAACCTTTGGATCGGCCATTAATTTATCAACATCCTTTTTTGCATCGTCAAACTTTGCAGTTTGATAATCTATCAAAACGGCATTATAATTCTGGGCGGTACTTATTAGTCCTAAAGCAGCAAACGAAAGAAATAAAAACACTTTTTTCATAACGTAGAATTTATTGTGGGTTATTTGATGTTTCTGATTGATTATCAGAAATTTCGTTATTTATAGATTCATCAATTACTTCCTCTCCTTCTTTAACAGGTATTTCCTGCTCCTCAATTTTTGAAATGGCAGCTATCTCATCTCCATCATCAAGTCTAATTAGCCTAACGCCCTGTGTTGCCCTTCCTGCCTCTTTTATACTTGCTACACCTGTTCTTAGTGTTATTCCGGATTTGCAGGTTATAATTAAATCTTCTTTTCCCTGTACATCGAGTAAGCCTATCAATCTACCAGTCTTCTCAGTAACATTGATTGTTTTAACTCCCTTACCTCCCCTGTTCGTGATACGGTAATCGTCCACAAAAGTTCTTTTACCAAATCCTTTTTCACTTACAACGAGTACGGTTTTTTCAGGATCATTTTTCTTGACACATATCATGCCAATTACTTCATCATTTTCGCTGTCAACTTCTATACCACCTACGCCTATTGCTCCTCTGCCGGTTGGTCTCACTTTGTTTTCGGGAAAACGAATGGCACGCCCACTTTTAATTGCCATCATTATTTCGCTGTTCCCATCAGTCATTTTTGCTTCCAATAATTCATCACCTTCCAATATATTAATAGCATTAACACCATTCGCCCT